>CAKZYH010000330.1 GCA_937884725.1 uncultured Paracoccaceae bacterium | reverse complement strand
TCGAAGTCGGCCTTGGACATGCCAAGGCGCTGGTCGATGTTCTCGACCATCTTCACCATCTGCGTGCCGAGCGTGCCGTCGTCGTTCTCCACCACTTCGAACACGAAGTTGGCGCCAATCGCCTGACGGTTCTCGTCGAGCTTGATGGGGCCGTTGGGCGCGTCCATTTCCAGGTTCGCAAGACACTGGCGGAAGGTCGCCTGGCCTTCGCCCATGTCACCGCCATGCTCGTCGAGGCACATGAACGCCGCCTTCGTGGCGTTGTAGTACGAGGTGGCGAGCAGCGAGGGGGAGCCAAACCGCTCATCGGGCGGGAAGGCATCCTGGTACTGCTTGATGAAGCCCTGCCACTCAGCGTTGTCCCAGTCGTCCGCCTGCGGGCCGGAGGACGGGGTGCCAATCAGAGCGTTTTTCGCATTGCCCTTGGAGTTCAGCACCGTGCCGTCCACCATGATGGTGCCGCCGATGAGGTTCGCGTCGCCGCCAGCCTGCTGGTACTGGTTGAGGAAGTTGACCGCGTCACCGCCGCCAAGGCCAAGGTAGATCGCGTCAACATCTTCCGGGAGCGCTGCGATCACAGAGGCAAAGTCCTTGGTGCCCAGCGGCACCCAGAAGCGCTCGACGATCTCACCGCCCGCATCGCAGAACTCTTTCGCGAAGCCGAGGAAGTTGGTGTAGGCGAACGAGTAGTCCTCGGCGACCGCCGCAACGAACTCCCAGCCCTTCTCTTCAACGACGTAGGAGCCAAGGCCCACGCCCCACTGAGCGCCGTCCATGTTGAAGCGGAAGAAGTTGTCGGCCGGGTCAACGTACGTCGCCTCTTGGGCGCCGGACGAGCCGTTGATGATCGTCACTTCCGGGTATTCTTTGGCGAGGTCGCGGATCGCGATACCCTCAGAGCCGGACAGCGGGCCGATGATAAAGTCGACCTGGTCCTGCTCGATGAGCTTGCGCGCAGCGCGCACGGCGCTGTCGGGCGAGGCATCGGTGGGCGCGATGACAAACTCCACCGGGCGGCCGCCGGCGGTGTTGTCAGCTTCCATCAGCGCCATGCGAAAGCCGCGAAGGCCGTCTTCACCGAGCACCGTGTAGGTGCCCTCAAGCGTCGCCATAAAGCCGATTTTGATAGGGTCGGCGGCTTGGGCAGCGCCGGCGGCGAGGATCGCGGTCGCCGCAACGGTGGTCATTAAATGCTTCACTGGGGTTGTCCTCCGTCATGCATTCGGGGCTGTCGCCCTTCTGCGCAGGAGCATAACCGCAATGTTGTGACGCAGGGCCTAAGCCTGCGTCAGCGCATGCCAGACAGTCTGAAATTCACCTCCTTCTTTTGGGATCGGCAAGTCCGACCGGTTTACCGCTCGGGGTACTCGGCGCGGATGCGGCGCACCACCTCCTCAAACGTCTCGCCGTGGATCGGCTTTTTGCGGGCGTGGCTTCGTTGGTCTTTGCGCCGGCGATTGCTTGGCTGCAGTGCGGCGCGGGCGATCATCAAGTGCGATTGCATGGGTCTTCACTCCAAAACGTTGGCTGTTTGCTGACAGTGAACTTGTGCCGCGTTCGACGTTTGCGCTGTGACTGCGGTCACAACACGGTCGAACAGCGGAACGGCCCGGCAGATTTGCCGCTCTCGTCATTTGCGTGCTGTGACACATATCTTGTGGCAACGAGGCATGCCGATGGAGGGCCCGCCATGAGCGACAATCCGCAAGACGAGTACACACCGCCCAGCGTCTGGACCTACGACGAAGAAAATGGCGGCACGTGGGGCTCGATTAACCGCCCCACGGCCGGCTCCCGCTTTGAGCGCGAATTGCCGGTGGGACAGCACCCGTTCCAGTTGTATTCGCTGGCAACGCCGAACGGGCAGAAAGTCACGATCTTGTTTGAGGAGCTGCTGGCCGCCGGTGAGACGGGCGCTGAGTACGATGCTTGGCTCATCAAAATTGGCGATCTGGACCAGTTTGGCTCAGGCTTTGTGGCGGCCAACCCCAACTCGAAAATCCCGGCGCTGGTGGACCGGTCCGGGTCCGAGCCGGTGCGCGTTTTTGAGTCCGCTTCGATCCTGATGCACTTGGCGGAAAAGTTCGGGCGCTTTTTGCCCGCGTCCGGTCCGGCGCGCACTGAGGCGCTGAACTGGCTGTTTTGGCAGATGGGCTCGGCGCCTTATCTGGGCGGCGGGTTTGGGCACTTTTATGCCTATGCGCCGTACAAGATGCGCTACCCCATCGATCGCTTCACCATGGAGACGAAGCGCCAGCTTGATGTGTTGGATCGTGAGCTCTCCGACCGTGAGTGGATCGCGGGGGCGGACTATTCCATTGCCGACATGGCGATTTGGCCCTGGTACGGTAACTTGGTGCTTGGTCGGCTTTATGATGCGGCCGACTTTTTGGACGTGACGAGCTACAAGAATGTTTTGCGTTGGGCTGAAGTGATCGATGCCCGCGAGGCGGTGAACCGCGGGCGGATGGTCAACCGCGTGGGCGGGCCGCTCGAGACGCAGCTTCATGAGCGTCACTCCGCGGCGGACTTCGAGACCCGCACACAAGACAAACTGGAAGCTGCCGAGTAGCGGTGGCGCGGGGGATAGGCGCTCACCGGCGGTTGGCGCCTTTGGCTACCAGTCGTCAGTGAGCGACCCCTAGGAGCACTGGGCTTGTGACGGGCGGTCCCGCGCTGCACAAGCCGACGTTGGGAAAGGCGGGATGCGTTGGGTCAGGTCACTTGACTTAGACGAACAGAGCACCGGCGAGCGGAACGCTTCGGTCGATCGCGGCCATCACGTCGCCCGGCGATATCGAGACGCTTCACGCCGGGCTGGTGGCCCGAGAAGCACGGCTAGTGGACGTTGACGCGGGACCCAAGCACCAGCTGGCCAGGATGCGCCGCGAGCGGTTCGGATCGACCTCAGAGACGCTCGACCCACTGCATCTCCGGCTGAAGGACGAGGAGATCACGGTGAGTGCCGCTTTCCCTGAAATGCCGGTGGAAAGCGAAGAGCGAGACACACCCAAGCGCCGGCCGCTCCCGCACGCCTTCCCCCGGCACGAACAGGTAGTGATGCCTGGCGAGGCCTGCCGCGCATGCGGTGCAGTGCTGCGACCGGATCGGGGTACGCGGGGTGTGGCTGTCAGCCGAGAGGACTGGCGCCTCTCCCTCGCACAGGGCGGTGGGAGTGCAGCAACCATTGCGGGTCGATCTGATCGAGACCGTCAAGCTCAATGGCATAAACCCACAAAGTTGGCTGCCCCGCTCCTCAGACGAGTTGCCGCCCAGAAGATCACCCGGTTCGATAAGTTGCTGCCCTGGCAGACGCGGCAACCGCAGCGTGCCAGAGGTCCCGAGCACCCAGCCGGAGCGGCTGCGCTGCATACTCATGGCCAATGTGAGCCGGTCACCTTCGCGCAGCGTGGGGCGCATCAATAATCAGTCAGCTCTGCGTTGGTTTGGGAGTCAGAATCGCGTTGGCATCGACACGGGTTTTGGCGGTCGTGCCGGCCGTCCGCAGACGTTGTTTGGCGATAATGTAGAGAGGTTTCACGTCTACAAAGTGCACCCTTGCAACATCGCCAGCGTGCACAGCATTTCGGTGCAGTTTCGTCCGAGGCGATTTGCTGGACGCCTTGTCTTGGTGAAGACTAGAACCGACGCGACCGCTCCGTGAGGATCCCGTAGATGGACGACGATGACGCCCTCATCTCAGGCGAAGTAAACAGTGACGACGTCGAGGGCAATCTGCGGGCAGCAACGCTCGCAGACTTTGGGCTAGGTGGATCGTATTTCTCCGGCAAGGGGCGGCACAAATTTCAGCCCGCCAGCCGCGATGATCACTTTGATGCGGCCGATTACTTTTTTCATAAATCGAAAAACCTTCCTTTCGTCAGAGCGATACTCCTTCGGTCCATCAAAATTTTCGGGGCGTCAGCCCGTGAACTTCTTTTGCTGTCTGCTGTCGAAGAGCGGTTGAACCTGGTGGAAGAGGCGGAGTTGCGGCTCGAGGAGCTTCTGCAGGACGACCCTTCGAACGCGCTGGCCTGTGCGCGGCTCGGCGGAATCAGGCTTCGTAAGCTTCGCGATCCCGTCGGCGCATTGCAGCCCCTCCACATCGCAGTTCGGGAGGGTCTGGCAGGCGGTGAACTCCTGCGCGACGTTGCCGACGCGTGCGCTGCAGCTGGACACGAGGAGGATGCCGCGCGGAGCTTCGACCGGCTCGTCGACAGCGGTGAGGCGAGCGCGAAAGACTATTCCGCCCGCATTCGGTACCTTATTGGAGCCGGCCAGTACCGCATCGCGGCCGACACACTGCAGCGCGCTGGTGCCGAAGCCGCTGGCGACGAATGGTTCGTTCGTGAGCTAGTTGCTTTGGTGACGGCCACTTACGCCGACGATCGGGCGGAGGCGGTGCGCATCGTGACGGCGTGCCTCGCCGAGATGCGCGTAGATCGACAAGGCATGCTCGCGCCGGCGATGTGCTCGCAGTTCGCGACCCTCTACTTCTTTCGAGACGGTTTGGCAGCGGCTCTCACCTGGCTGGATGGCGAAGCGGTGGGCAACGACAGCGCACACCTTCATGAGGCGTTCTGCAACCTGCTGCACCTCTTTCTCAGTCATGAGCTGGCCCACATCGGCCTGTCGCAGGCACGGCAGCGGCTGCTCGCGGCTCAGAAGCAACGGGTAGGGCGACGGTCGCGTGATTCGTTGGAGCTGCTGGCTGCACTTCTGAGCGAGGACGCGCCGCACGAGCGCTCCGGGCGCGGCCCGGCAGGGGGCTGGCGGGACTTCGTGCGCAGGAGCGCGTCGGACGGGCCACCGCATTCATCCGCGCCGCGTGCCGTTCCTGGTGTCGGGTTGTGGTCGAAGCCAGATCCACAGCGGGAGCAGGAGATAGATCCCAGTCTCATCGCCCAGATGGTGCGGGCCGTCGTGGCGCATGCGCCACGGGGGTGGCTGGCTCCGCAAGCCTTTTTGGACAGCCTTATTCCACTTCGCGATGATGACCGCCTCGCCATCGCAGAAGCATTGACTGATTCAGGTCAGGTCGGCGCAGCGGACGCACCCTTCCTGCTGACCCTTGCCAAGCGTGTCCTCGACACACCGGCTGAGTCCGCGTGCGATGAGCGGAAAACCAACCTAGCCAAGCGTATCGGGCCGCTCCTTCGGAATGCGCGCATGAACGCCGGGATTCACGACCCCTCCGACGCTCTGACACTCGACGCTATCAAGGACGAGCGCAACAGATTGAAGTCTAAGGTCGAGTGGCTCGCGCGGACGGGCCGGATCGACGACGCCCGGGCTTCCCTCCAGGCCGCCGCTGCTGGTGGCGTCCACTCACTCGCCCTTTACGCCATCGACCTCCTCGCGGACATTGGATATCCGGACGAAGCGGAAGCGCTGGTGGCGAAACTCAGCGTCGACAAACCGAACTTCAACCTTCTGGTTACTCGATACAGACTGTCGGTTTATCGTGGTGATGAAGATACTGTTTCACGGGATTTGCTGACGTTTCTTCAGAATTTTGGTTCGCTTGGGAAGCCGACACGCGTGTCGGCTCTGCTTCTTCTCGACAAGATCGATGAGGCGTTGGCTGAGGCTGAACTGCTTGCGGAGCTTCAACCAGACGCGGCAGCTGTCTTACCGGCCATATCGGTGGCACTGCTTGAATGGCGCTATGACGTTGCCGACAGGCATCTTTTGACCGCCATCGGCCGTGTGCGCAGCGAGTTGGAACGATCATCCAGCGCGTTAGGAACGCTCCAGCACATCGTTGCTTTCTTTCAAGTCGCACAGCAGCAGGCCCAGCAGATCGTCGGCACCGATCTGGCAAGCCTTGCCGACATTGAGGCTCTTGTCCTCGACATGATCCGGCGTCGAGAGACGTTAGACGCCCGAGCGCAGCGGAAGCTTTTTTCGTGTGCGCTGAAGTTCTCCACGACACTGTTGAGGCTGTCCCATACCCAGCGAGCGCTCCGGATCACCCGAGTGTTAAGGCGCATGGCGCACAATGACTTGGGGCGGATTCACCAGATTCTCAGCACCTACCAACAGCGATCATATAATAAGGACCCAGCTGTTGCGGCCGAGCTGACAGCGCTGCTTATTTATGCCCGCGCGCTGGCGGTGGCGCGGAGCAGCGGCATAGCGGCGGTAACGGCCGGAGAGGCTCAGATGCGCGACTTGTCGGTCGCGCTGACGGTGGCAGCGACCCTCTACGATGCTCCGCTTCTGGCTGGGCTAGCGGAGCGTTCGGCCGCCATTCTGACACGGCTCCAAGAGGACGGTCCGATCGCCACACCGGCCGCCGCCGCTCTGGCGGCCACGGTGGTCGCCGTGAACGCCGGGCCAGCCCCCGGTCCGGTCGAATTTGATCGACCCGGTCGACCCTTGGACGTTGCGCTGCGCTACCTTGAAGCGTGCCACCGCCATCATCCGACGCGGTCCGATTTCACCAGCAGGCTGGTGGCGGCGTACCGCAACCTGGGCAGGCTTGACGAGGCAGATCGGGTTCGCAAAGCCGCCAAAATGTTCATGCCGTTCGTCGCGGCCGGGCTTGCTTGGCAGTGGTCCGAAACGGTGAGCGACCGGCTCGTTTGGTATCGGTCGAGGCTGATGCCTCCGGATCCTGCAGCTATCAAGACTTATGCAAGCAGCGTGCGGTCCGGGAGTATGCGCCAGATTACCCAACATGTTGGCGACATTCTCGGCCGCAGGGCACCATCTACTGGGCCGGTGCGCGGGGTGGTCTTCCTCGGGCTACTCCATCGCGGTCGGACACCAGCTCTAGCAGCGCTCCCGTGCGCTGAGCTGCAAAAGCAGGGCATCGCCATCATTTCTCTCGCTGACGACGAGCTCAGAACGCCCCCAACCGGCGATCCACGGATCGATGAGTTCGACGGAATCCTGCGAGGCAACCGATACGTCCGTGGCCACCCTTGGCACGTCAACGAGACTTATCTCGAATGGGAGGTCGACTGGGGCGCGCGAGAGGTCATGTGCCTTGGAATGAACTTTTGGCAGACGATTTTTGACCGTATGGCGGGTCAGTTGAAAGGGTTCAATATTGATTCGTCGACGATCTCGTTTCAGCGAACACTTCGTGAGCTGATCATGACCCTCGATCGCGCGCTTTACGTCTGCGAATTGATCTACAACAAACTCGCAAGCGCCGACTTTCCCATCCGCCTAGCGAGCTCTCATCACACCTATCCGCCAGTTTCTGCGTTTAAGTTGTATTGCCAGGAGAAAGGTTGGCGCCGGAACATGCATTTCATTGGCTTAGGCGTCGGATACGAGAATTATTTCTCCAACATGGAAAACCAATTTACCAGTACGGTCGCAGCAATCGACACAACGCGGTTTCCGTCGACACGCGGTGTTTTCTTTGCGGTGCCCGAGCGTTTCGAGGCCTGGTACCAGAAGCAAGACCAGAACGAGCTTCAAAAACATGTGGCACAGTGGATCAACGTGGATCGCGCGGGGGTGGGCGCTGCGTTCGGACCCGAGGCGCTCCAGGTCTGTGATCGCGTGGCGCGTCATCGGGAGGCCGGTGGCCAGGTGGTTGGCGTCTTCGGCAAGATTCCGTTCGACATCGGCGTGCCCTACATGGGCGGGCCCGCCCACACTGACATGGCCGATTGGATCAACCATACCGTTGAGGTTGCGGCGCGTTCGTCGGCGCTTGTGCTGATCAAACCGCACCCCCACGAATTGAGGGGTGACGTCGCTGGCCGGATCCGGGAGCGATTTCTAGACCTTATTAAATGCAAGATACCGGACAACGTTGTTCTGCTTGGGCACAACTGGTTCAACAGTTATGATATGGTCGAGATGATCGACGTGGGTGTTTTGTGGAGTGGAACGACTAGCCTTGAGCTGGGGGCTAGTGGCGTCAGGGTTGTCGTCTGCGATGACTGGGCTTTGAAAGACTATCCCGTTGGCCATTTATCTCCACACGACAGAGAAGACTACGAGGCAATGATCATTGAGCCCGCGAAGATACCCTACAGGGATGACGAGTATCAGAAGAAGTGTGCGGCACTGCTCAATTACTTATCGACCGACGAAGTGATGCGCCCGTATCCTTATTTCCAGGTGAGCGCAACGAACGCCTTTGTTGGTGCGCCGCTCGTCAACTGGATTGAGATCGAGAAGTATTTTCAGTTTGGCGATGTGAACGTGGAGAAATTGGCACGTGAATTCAGTTTCGGGGTGACCTCCTCCACCGAATAGCGCCGCACTGAACTATAATTCTCCGGTTTTTGGCTGTGGTAAGCCCCAACTTGGAGCTTGTGAGACGCTCAAGCGAGCGTGCGGTGGTGATGCTGAGGAGCTGCGTAGACACAGGTCGCCGAGCCTTCCGGGGCAGTTTGACTTGGCGTTGGCGACGCAAGCCGCGGGCTATGTCATGTGGCGGCTGCCGGTGGCGGAGCAGGGAGAGGCTGACCGCTAAAGGGCGATCGTTTAGGCTTTGTAGGCGCCATGGATCCTGACGTTTTCGCGGGGCGCTTGTTCGCGTTTGAGCAAGGGCGGTCATCGTGCTTGATCC
>CAKZYH010000329.1 GCA_937884725.1 uncultured Paracoccaceae bacterium | reverse complement strand
CGCACGCGGGGAGGCGCCACCCGAACTTGATGTGGTGGTCTGAGCGTCGGCCAGTCGAAGGAGCGCCTGACAGAGCAGAAGTTTCACTCAGTCGTGATATAGTTGCGCTCCGACCGGAGACTGCCTCATGTCCGACTACTTCGATCTGGGCACCTACACGCGCCCAGTCAGCGCCGTCCCAGCGGCGCAAACATGGTTCGATCGCGGCCTCATCTGGCTGTTCGCCTACAACCACGAAGAAGCCATCGTATGCTTTGAAAAAGCGCTCGAGGCGGATCCGGCCTGCGCTCTGGCGCATTGGGGCATCGCGTACGCCATCGGCCCCAACTACAATAAGGAGTGGGACGTCTTCACCCCGGAGGAGAAGGCCCCCGCCCTCGACCGCGCCCACAAAGCCCTCAAGGCCGGTTTGGCACTGACTGACGCGCGCCCCGTCGCGCGCGCGCTCCTCGAAGTGCTCGCCGCACGCTATCCCACCGATCCCGAGATCGAAGACTACCAGCCCTTCAACGACAGCTTCGCCGCCGCGATGAAGCCCGTCTACGAGGCCCATCCCGACGATCTCGACATCACCTTCATCTATGCCGAAGCGCTGATGAACCGGACCCCATGGAAGCTCTGGGATTTTCACAAGGGCGTCCCCAACCCCGATGCTTCCACCACCGAGGCGATGGCTGTGCTGGAGCGCGCGTTCGATGAGACGCCCGGGGCCTGGGACCATCCGGGTCTTTTGCACATGTACATCCACCTCATGGAGATGTCGCCGCATCCTGAGCGGGCGCTGCGTCACGGCGACCGGCTCACCGACCTTGTCCCCGATGCCGGCCACCTGGTGCACATGGGCACCCACATCGACGTCCTGTGCGGCGAGTACCAGAACGTGCTCCACCGCAACCTCGCAGCCGCCGAGGTGGACGACGCATTCAAAGCCTACGCCGGCGCCGCCAACTTTTACGCCCTCTACCGCATCCACAACCTGCACTTCGCCTTCTACGGCGCGATGTTCCTCGGCCAGAAGGCGGCCGCGGTGGACGCGGTTCTGCGCCTGCGCGGCGAGGTACCGGACGAGGTCGTGCGCACCTATCCGGACATTTTCGAGACCTTCGTCGCCGCTGCCCCGCACGTCTACATCCGGTTCGGCATGTGGTCCGAGATCCTGGAGCTGCCCCAGCCGGACGACACCGAGCTCTACTGCACGACAAACGCCCTCATCTACTATGCCAAGGCCGTGGCGCTCGCGAACCTTGGCCGGCACGCGGAGGCGCAAGCCGCGATGGCCGACTTCACGACGGCCTACGCCGCCGTGCCGGACACGCGGATGCTCTTCAACAACACCGCGCGCGACGTGCTCGCCATCGCTGAGGAGATGATGAAAGGCGAGATCGCCTTCAAAGCGGGCCGTCGCGAGGAGGGGCTGGATCATCTGCGCAGGGCCGTCCATCTCGACGACAGCCTCAGTTACGAGGAGCCGTGGTCATGGCCACAGCCGACGCGTCACGCGTTGGGGGCGCTGCTGATGGAGGCGGGCGGCTATGACGAGGCCGAAGCGCTCTACCGCGCCGACCTGGGGTTGGACGGTAAGTTGCCGCGCCCCAGCCAGCATCCGCGCAACGTCTGGGCGCTGCACGGCTTGCATGAGTGCCTCGAGCGCCGCGGCGAGACCTTGGAACGGCCGCACGTAAAACTCTTGCTCGACCAGGCAATTGCCCGCGCGGACATCCCGATCCGCGCCAGCTGCCTCTGCCGCGCCCAGGCTGCCTGAATCTTCCTCGCCTTCACCGTGCGCGTGAGCGGGGTGATCTAGCCCCCGCTGAGGCGCTGAGCGACCTTGGCGCTCGCGCCGGAGCGGTCGCCGATCTTCTCCCCGCCGCGCATCTTCTCGTGCCCGCCGGGCTCGTCCGCCTGCTTGGCGAGCGCCC
>CAKZYH010000328.1 GCA_937884725.1 uncultured Paracoccaceae bacterium | reverse complement strand
GCATGGCGACCACCCCGCGCGGCAACACCGCCGAGCAGGTGGCCCGCTTCACCCTAGAAGCAAACGGCCTGACCTATGATGACCTGCGCTCGGTGGAGTTCGCCTCCATGTCTGACCAGGTGAACATGATGAAGGACGGCCAGGTGGACGCTTTCTTCCAGGCCACCAGCATTCCCGCCGGCGTGATCATGGATGTGGCCGCCTCCCGCGACATTCGCGTGCTCCCGATCACCGACGACGCGTTTGCGGCGCTGAAAGAGAAGAACCCCGGCTTTGGCCGTCTCTCGATCCCGGCAGGCACCTATCCGAAGCAGGACGCTGACGTCGCGACTGCGGGGTGGGGCACGCACATCATCGCCAGCTGCGACATGGACGAGGAACTCGCCTACGGCATCACAAAGGCGATGGTGGAAGGCCTTGAAGATCTCGGCCGCGCCATTCGCCCGATCCAAGGCCTTGAGCCGGCCGTGATGGCGCAGGACGTCGGCGTTCCGTTCCACCCCGGTGCTGAGCGCTACTACCGCGAAATCGGCGCCATCAACTAAGCCAAGACGAAGCGCGACGCGGCGATGCACAACGTGTCGCCGCGTCCACGCCGCCGCGGGACTATCCGTCCTTGGCAGTGCAGGGGCCATCAGGCCTCTACGGAGGCATCGTGCCCCGTGATTGCTTTGCGTTGATCCAACCGGACAGCGGGAGTGCCCTACGCAGTATCTCGCTCCACTAACCGACATGGCACGAGGACCACTTCGGCCGCCGCTGCCTCCTCATCGGTGCCGAGGATCATCTCAACGAAGCGCGACACCATCTTCATGACCGGTAGCCGCACCGTGGTGAGGCTGTAGGCCGACCAAGCCGCCATCGGAACGTCGTCGAAACCAACGATGGCGATATCGTCGGGTATAGAGAGACCCAGCTCGCGCAGGCCATCCATCATGCCAAACGCGCACAAATCGTTGGCGCACAACACGGCATCCGCGCGGGCGCCACGCACCGCTTCGGCGGCGGCTTTCCCGGCGTCGTAAGAATAGTCGCCGGCGATCCGAAGCACTGGATCCAACCCGTGCGCAGCAAGACCTTGCAGATACCCTTGAGCGCGTGTGTCGGCCGTCCAGGACCCGGCCAGACCGTCGAGAATTGCCACCCGGCTGCGGCCGGCACGCGTTACGCGTTCGGCGGCCAGATGCCCCCCTTGCGTGAGGTCGGCACACACCGCCGGAGTCCGCTGTTCGCTGTCAGCGCGGTTGAGGAGCAGCACCTCTAGCCCTGAGTTGAGGCAAGCGTCCATGACGTCCTCGTTGATCGCAAACGAGGTCAGAACCACCTTCTCAGCCTGGTACTTTCGAAACAGCGATAGGGCGTCTGCAACGTTCCGGTCATGCCCCAGCTGCGCCGTCAGCGGCGTCAGCCCAGCGGCGTGCATCTGCCTGGTCAACTCACCATAAAGCTCAGCATGGAACGGGTTCGAAAAGTCATGCAGTACAATGCCGACGACAGGGCTGCGCCGCGAGATCAGCGCGCGGGCAAAAGCGTTGGGCTGGTAGCCCATCCGCTCCGCTTCGGTCATGATCTGCATGCGAAGTTCAGGCTTCACATAGGCATCAGGATTGAATGCGCGCGACACGGTAGATCGTGATGTCCCCACCGCCCGCGCGACATCTGAGGCCTTCACCATCCGCGCCACCATCGCGGTCCGATGCGTCCGGTTGGCTTTCTGACGCTGCAATCTGCACACGTGTGCATATCTTGGTGACTACCCCCTGTTCGGCGCCGCATAAGCGCTATATGCACACGTGTGCAGACAAGTCACGCAATCGCATTCCGCGATGACCATCGTCTGACACGCAAACAATGCGGCCCGCGAACGAGGCCAGCACGAGGAGGAAGCCATGACGATACGTTCCCGCACCCTGTTGTGCGCGTCGGCGCTCGCCATCATCAGCTCGGGCATCAACACCGCGCACGCGCAGGACGACAACATCAAGATCGGCGTCCTACTGCCAACGACAGGCGGCTGCGCCACGGCCGGCACCCGGGCCCTTGAGGGCCACTCCGCTTATGTGAGCGCGCTCAACACTGACGGCGGCTTGCTCGGCCGGCAGGTCGAAACCGTCCATCGCGACAGCCAGTGCAACCCGTCCGTCGCCACCGCCGCCGCACGCGACCTCGTCACCAAGGACGGTGTCGATGTGCTGATCGGCGGCGTCTCGTCGTCCGAGGCGCTCGCGATTTCTGAAGTCGCCAAGCAGGAGGGTGTCGTCTACATGGCCGGCATCCCCAAAACTGTGCAGTTGACCAACGAGGATAACCTGCACCCCTACGTGTTCCGTGCCGCGGACAACACCAACACCGAAGCAAAGTCGGCCGCGATCATCGCCGACCGTCTGGGTTGGGATAGCGTCTGCACCATCCTCCTCGACTACTCCTACGGCCACGACCTTGGCGAAGCTTTCGTCGAGCACTTCGCAGCACTTCGCCCCGACGCGGCCATCACCAACCAGGTGTGGCCCGCGGCAAACACTGACGATTACTCGCCCTTCATCAGCCAACTCCTGGCGTCCGATTGCGAGGGCGTGTTCTCCGGGGTGTGGGCCGGCGTGTTCCCCAACTTCGCCAAGCAAGCGTCGGCATTTGGGTTCTTCGACCGGTTCGAGTTCATCTCTGCCGGCGCCCTCGGCTCCGCCAAATTCCTGGAAACCATGGGCGATGAGATGCCCCGTGGCATCTGGGGCAACGCGCTGGAAGTCTGGTACTACCCCAACACGGACGGGCACAAAGCCTACCTCGACGCCATCGCCGCTGAGATCGACGAGCGGCCCGATGCCTTCCACTCCACCGGCTGGGTCGCGATGCAGTTCATCGCCGACGCCATCAAAAATGCAGGCTCCACAGATCCGGACGCCATAAGCGCCGCTTTGAAGGGCCTCACCATCGACAGCATCTCCGGTCCGCTCACCATTCGCGAAAGCGATCAGCAAGCCAACCGCGGGATTTTCTGGGGCCAAATCGCTGATTCGGATATCGACGGCTACGATGCGCCCATCATGAGCAACGTCGAGTATATCCCCGCCGACGAAATCATGGACTAAGTAACGGCCGCTCAACGCCCAATATCAAGCACGCTTGGTGTCTGACACACCAAGCGTGCTGGCGATGCCTTGCCTCGAGAGGCTGAGAGTCACTCAGCCGGGACCCAGTAGATTGGATTGGCGCCCACTGTGTCGATGCTGACAAATCCCATGTTCCTGTCGATGACGATCCTCAACGGGATCTCCATCGGCATGGTCATCTTTGTCATTGCCGCGGGGCTGACGCTGATCCTTGGCGTGCTTCGGGTCCTCAACTTTGCCCACGGCGCGTTCTTCATGCTCGGCGGCTATGTCGGGTGGCAGGTGGCCGAAGTGTGGCTCGACGGTGTGCCGGGCGCGCTGTGGATCGCGGCCATCGCCGCCGGCCTGGTGCTGGCAGTCCTCGCGCTCATTATCGAACGCACGATGCTGAAACATCTTTACGGCCGAGAGGAATACTACCAACTCCTCTTCACCTTTGCATTAGTGCTGCTCATCAACGACGCCGTGAAGGTCATCTGGGGCACCGACATTCTCACCATCGCGCACCCCGACTCGCTCCGTGGCGCGATGGATTTGGGCATTACCTTCTACCCCAAGTATCGCCTCTTCCTGTGCGCCGTCGGGATCGTGGTGGCGGTCCTTCTGTGGCTCCTCGTTTCCAAAACGCGGTGGGGCAGGCTTACGCGCGCCGCTCGCATGGACCGCGAAATGCTATCAGCGCTGGGCGTGCGCGTATCGCTGGTCTACGCGTCGGTGTTTGTCCTCGGCGCGATGCTTGCCGGCATCGGGGGCGCGCTCGCTGCCGCGGACCGCTCCCTTTATCCCGGCATGGACGCCGATATCATCGTGCGCACCTTCATCGTCGTTATCATAGGCGGCCTTGGCAGCTTGTGGGGCGCCTTCCTCGGCGCGCTCATCCTGGGTCTGATCACAGCCTTTGGCACCGTCCTCGTTCCAGAATTCGAGCTGGTTCTGATCTACCTCATGATGATCGCCATCCTGATGTTCCGCCCCTGGGGCCTTCTGGGCCGGGAGGAGGCGCGATGAGCCCAGCAATCGAGGCCCGCAACGCTGCGCTCGTCGCTATTGGTGCTGCGGCCATCTTTGCGGCCATCCCGATGTTCTTTGGTGACTTTGCAGTCTACCTCGGCGCAGAAATCCTCATCTATATTCTCTTCGCGCTCGCCTTTAACCTCATGCTCGGTCAGGGCGGATTGGTGTCGTTCGGCCACGCCGCATACTTCGCGATCTCCGGCTACGCGCTCGCGATCCTGCTCACCACCTATTCTTGGCCGTTCTGGCCCGCCTTTATCGCGGCCATCGTCCTCGCCGGGATAGCGGCCCTCGTTATTGGCTACTTCTGTATTCGCCTCACCGCGATTTACTTTGCGATGCTGACGCTCGCCTTCTCCCAACTGGTCTGGGCCATCGCCTTCAAGTGGGACGACGTGACCGGCGGCGACGAAGGTTTTATTGGCGTTGCTGTCCCCGTGTGGCTCGTCGAGCCGTCAAGCTTTTACTACTTCGCGCTCGGCACAGTCCTCGTCGCCGGAACGCTTCTGTGGGTGATCACCCATTCCGCGTTCGGCCGCGTCCTGCGCGCCACCAAAGAAAACCCCCAGCGGGCCGAATTCCTGGGCCTCAACGTGCGCCGCGTCCGGCTCGTCACCTTCGTCATCTCTGGCACCTTCACGGGGATCGCCGGCGCGCTCTTCACGCTCTTCAACCGCTCCGTCTTCGTGGAAAGCGCGTGGTGGACGAAGTCTGCCGAAGTTCTGATCATGTCGATCCTGGGCGGCGTTGGATCCTTCTTCGGCCCAGCACTCGGCGCCGCAGTCCTCATCTTGCTCGACCGCGCCATCACAGAATTCACGCAATACTGGCCCACAGTACTTGGCATCATCCTGATCCTAGTTCTGTTCTTCTTGCCCGACGGACTGATCGGCCTTTTCCGGCGCAAGCGGGCCGAGGACGGCGATGAACTCGGCGACGCCGACCCGGCCCCATCTCGGACGCCGGCGGAGTAGCGCGATGCTCACGATCCGCGATCTCGGCGTGAATTTCTCCGGCTTCTGGGCGCTCAAAGACGTTGATCTCGACGTCAGCGAAAAGTCCCGCCACGCCATCATCGGTCCCAACGGCGCCGGCAAATCTACGCTGTTCAACGCCATCACCGGTTACCTCAAGCCCACCACCGGCCGAGTGAATCTCGACGGGCAGGACATCACGGGCCGGCCGCCCCACGAGCTCGTCAAATCGGGCCTCGGCCGATCATTCCAGCGCGTGAACGTCTTCCAAGACCTGACCGTCTTTGAAAACATCCAGGCCGCGCTCCTCGCCCACCACAGCCGCGCCTACGACCTCTTCACTCCCGGCGCGCGGCTCTACCGTGCAGAGGCGGAAGCCATCCTCGAACAAGTCGGCCTTAAAGACGAGGCAAATCGCGTTGCCGCAACACTCGCGTACGGCAAGCAAAAGCAGCTGGAGTTCGCGCTTTCGCTGGCGTCTGAGCCAAAGATCCTGCTGCTTGACGAGCCAACCGCCGGCATGAGCCCGCGCGAAACGTCGGAAATACTGGACCTCATCGTGCGCATCCAAGAAGCGCAAGGTTTCACGCTGCTTTTCACCGAGCATGACATGGAATTCGTCTTCGCCATCGCAGAGACACTGACCGTGCTCGTCCAGGGCCGTCCGCTTGCAACAGGCGCGCCGGCGGACGTGCGCGACGACCCCGAAGTCCAGCGCGTTTACCTAGGCGGCCACGCGTCCGGAGGCAAAGATGCCGCCTGAAGCCGCCGTCGCAGCCGAGCCATCGGCGCAACAACCATCCGCGCCCATCCTCCAGGTGGACAACATCCACACCGCCTACGGCAAATCACGCATATTGTTCGGCGTCTCGCTGGACGTGCAGCCCGGCGAGATCGTCGCGCTTATGGGCCGCAACGGCGTCGGCAAGTCGACCACCTTCCGCTCCATCATGGGTCTCACGCCGCCCACCTCCGGCCGCATCGTCTTCCAAGGCCAGGACATCACAAACGCGCCGCCGAACCGCATCAACCGCATGGGCCTCGGCTGGGTCCCGGAAGACCGGCGCATTTTCCCCGAGCTCACAGTCTGGGAAAACCTTGACGTTGCATCGACCCACGGCGGCGACAAAGCCTGGGACCTTGCCCGCGTCACAAAACTCTTCCCAGATCTTGAGCCGCTGATGGGCCGCACCGGCGGATACTTATCCGGCGGCCAGCAACAAATGCTTACCATCGCGCGAACACTGATGAGCGGCCCTCAACTCCTCCTGCTCGATGAACCCTCCGAAGGTCTTGCCCCGCTGGTGGTCCGCAGCGTGTTCGACCAAGTCAAAGCACTGCGCGAGCAAGGTCTTTCCATTGTCCTTGCCGAACAAAACCTCGAGTTCGTGCTCGACCTCGCCGACCGCGTGTATATCCTGGAAAAAGGTGAAGTCCGTTTCGAAGGCACCACGGATGATGTGCGGTCCGACAAAGCGCTGCGAAAGCGCTACCTCACGGTCTGACGCGCCGTGAGCCCGCTGCCCGACCCACCCGACGACGCCTGGCAAATCCTAGCGTTCCACTACGGCGAGAACGCCGCCCGACGTCGTCGCGACAGCTTCGCCCTCGCGTCACGCCCCGACGACCCGCACCCCATGGACTTCTACTTCTGGGTCTTACGGCGCGGCGAGGATGTCATCGTCGTCGATACCGGTATGGACCATGAGGAAGCGGCCCGCCGGCAACGTGCCATCCGCCAAGAGCCTGCCGAGATGCTGCTCGCTGGCGGCATCGACCCCGCAGCGGTTCGCACCGTCGTGATCACGCACCTGCACTTCGATCACGCCGGTTGCCTCGATGCGTTCCCCAACGCCACCTTCCACATCCAGGCCGAAGAACTGCGCGTTGCCACCGGCCCGCTGATGGCGAACCCGGTGCTCGGCATGCCCTACAGCACCGCCCATGTGATGCGCATGGTAGAGCTTGTTCACGGCAGGCGGGCAATGGTTCACGACGGGGAGGCTGTGATCGCGGACGGCGTCACCGGGCACCTTGTCGGCGGTCACGCGCGAGGCCTGATGGGCCTGATCGTGAGCACGCCCCGTGGTCCATTAGTTCTCGCGTCCGACGTCGCGCACTTCTACGAACAGCTCACTGCGAGCGCGCTCTTCAACATTGTCATCGACCCCGAGGCGATGGTCGCGGGCTACACATGGGCGCTCGCCCATGGCGGGACGCTGGACCGCATCCTTCCCGCCCACGACCCGCTCATCCGCCGCGCCTACCCACAGGTCGCCCCCAACGTGTTCGACCTCAGCGCGGCGCCCTTCTTTCCCATCGAAACGCAAGTTGAGGCGCCATGATGCGCGACCTATCCCCCCAAGCCGAAATTCCCGGTGTGCTCGACGCCGGCACGGCGCTGCGCAAGATCGCCGGCAACTTCACCTTCACCGAAGGCCCCATTTGGCATCCGCAAGACCACTGGCTCATGTTCTCCGACATTGCTGAGAGCAACCAATGGCGGTGGTACGGGGCGGGCGACGTCACGTTGTTCCGCACGCCCACCAACCAAGCCAACGGAAATTGCTTCGACACCTCCGGTGCCGTCGTCACTTGCGAGCACGCATCCTCCCACCTCGTGCGCCACGACCACGGCGGCAAGCGCGTTACGGTGATTGCGTCCCACTACAACGGAACGCCCCTCAACAGCCCCAACGACGTCATCTGCGACACTTCCGGGCGCCTGTGGTTTACCGACCCAAGCTTCGGCCGCATCCGCGAGGATCTGGGCATCATCCGCGACCAGGAGCTGGATTTCCAAGGTGTCTTCCGCCTGGACCCCGACGGCACACTCGCACTCGTCGTTTCCGACTTTCAGCAGCCGAACGGCCTCTGCTTCGACGTCACCGGCACCAAGCTTTTTGTAAACGACTCGTGGGGTCCGCACATTCGCCTGTTCGATATCATGGCCGACGGCTCGCTCAGCGGCGGCGGCGTTTGGGCCGTGATCGAAGGGGAGGGGGAGGGTGTCCCCGACGGCATGAAGGTCGATCTCGCGGGCCGCCTCTACTGCAACGGCCCAGGGGGCGTGCACGTCTACTCCCCGCAGGCCGAAAAGCTCGGCGTTATCGCAACTCCCGAAAAGAGCACCAACTTTTGCTTCGGTGGCCCGGCCCGAAACACGCTCTTCATCACCGCCTCGACAAGCGTCTACGCCATCGACACCTTGGCCCAAGGCACCCCGATGATCCCCGGCGCATCCTAAGCCGTCTCTGGCAGCCTAGTTGTCCGCCGAGCCGCGGATCGCCGCAGCAAGTTCGTCGCGCTCTTCGCATCCGGCCGCGCAGATCGTGTCCAGCCGCTCAAGGTTGGCCTGAGCCGCGGCCATGTTGCCTTGCAGCAAAAACAGCTCGCCCTGGTACTCCAACGCCCCGCGATGATCGGGCTTTAGGTAAAGGGCGCGCGCGTAGTGGGCGCCGCTTTCCTCCAGCAGGCCCATCTTGCGGTGGACATAGCCCAGCATGTTGAAGACATCGGCGTTGGCCGGCAGCGCCTCGGCAAGCTCAAGCAACGCAGGTAGCGTCTCGCAGTAACGGCCTTCCTCGATCAGCTGCCGGCTTTCTTCCAGCTTCGCCGTCTCACGCGGATCCAGCTCGACGGTCCAGTGGTCCTCTCCCGGCAGCGCCTGCGCTGCTGCCGGCAGAGCCAGGAGAATGATCCCGACAATCCACGCTTTCATGTCACCCCTTCCCCCAAGCTCGACGACGCGCCTGCCCGTAAATGGCGGCAGTTGTTCGGTGCGGTAGCCGGCCGAGCAACATAATCGGCGGTCGGTGGCGAACCGTCATCACCCTGACATTTTAATAATTATAGTTTAATCTACGGAACGCAGTCGACATCGGCAGAGCCTCGATCCGCGCTCGCATCGTGTCTCACCGAGGTGCGCTGCCACGCGGGTTGGGCCGAACTCCGAAGCCGACCCTCCGCGCAATAAACGTTGACCAGGGCCCAGACCGGCCCAGCGCTCGAAGGAGACTGCCAATGGCGCGCATCGACACCACCGACCTGTCGTTTGATGAATTTGACGAGATCGTAAACCCACGCCCCGAAGAGAACGATTTTGATCGGGTTGTTGAAGCGGCCATCAGCCGACGCGGTTTTCTCGGCGGCGTGCTGGCCTTCGGCGGCTTCACGGCGCTCGGCAGCACCCTGGTCCCGACCGGAGTGCAAGCGGCCACCAACCGGTTCGCATTTGACCAGATCCCCATGTCGGTCGCTGACGAAGTCATCGTCCCCGCCGGCTATAAGTACGACATCCTGATGCGCTGGGGCGACCCGATGTGGTCGGACGCGCCGGAGTTCGACGACGCGACCCGCGGCACGGCCGCAAGCCAAGAACGCTCCTTCGGCGACAACACCGACGGCATGGACGTGTTCTCACACGACGGCAAAACACTGCTTGTGGTGAACAACGAATACACCAACCGCGACATCATCTCGGTCAGCGCTGTGGATCGCCGCATCGTCGATGAGGGCGATATCGCCAAGGGTATGATGGCGCACGGCATCTCGGTTGTGGAGATCGAGAACGTCGACGGCGCTTGGAAGATGGTCAAGGACAGCCCCTACAACCGCCGCATCACGCCCCAAAGCGAGATGGAGCTGACCGGTCCGGCCGCCGGCCACGATCTCATGAAGACTGCCGCTGATCCGACCGGCAAAAAGTCGCTCGGAACCTGGAACAACTGCGGCAACGGCGTCACGCCTTGGGGCACTTACCTTGCCTGCGAAGAAAACTTCAACGGTTACTTCTCATCGTCTGAGGAAGTTCAAGACCAGAAGGAGGTCAGCATTTCGCCGGAGTTGCGCCGTTACGGCATCAACGATGAAGATTGGGGCTACAACTGGGCGGTCATCGACGAGCGCTTCGACGTCAACAAGCATCCGAACGAGCCGAACCGCGCGGGCTACGTGGTCGAGATCGATCCGACCGATCCGACCTCCACGCCGAAAAAGCGCACGGCCCTCGGCCGCTTCAAGCACGAGAACGCCGAGTCCGTCGTCAACAACGATGGCCGCGTCGTGGTGTACATGGGCGATGATGAGCGCGGCGAATTCGTCTACCGCTACGTCTCCAACGGTGTGTACGCGCCGGGTGCCCCCACCGACGAACTGCTGAATGACGGCATCCTGTACGTTGCCACCTTCGCCGACGATGGCACCGGCAAGTGGGTCGCGCTCACCCCGGAAACCACCGGCATGGACCAAGCGGAAATCCATATCCACACCCGCCAGGCCGCGTCCGCTGTGGGTGCGACCACCATGGACCGCCCCGAGTGGATCTCGGCCAACCCGACCGCGCCGGAAATCTACTGCTGCCTGACCAACAACAAGAACCGTGGCGTGAAGCCGAATGCTGGGGGTGACGACACCTCTGTCAACGGCCCGAACCCGCGCGCAGAGAACAACTACGGTCAGATCGTGCGTTGGCGCCCTGATGGCGGCGACCACACCGCGCCGGGCTTCGCGTGGGACCTTTATGTGCTCGCCGGCAACCCGACCGTGCACTCTGACGCCTATGCCGGTTCGCCCAACGTGAACGCTGACAACATGTTCAACTCCCCGGATGGCCTGGCGTTCGACTCGCACGGCCTGGTTTGGATCCAAACCGACGGGAACTACAAAAACGAGGGCGACTTTGCCGGCCACGGCAACAACCAGATGCTGGCTGGCGACCCGGTCACAGGCGAGATCCGCCGCTTTATGGTTGGCCCGAACGAGTGCGAGATCACCGGTCTCACCTGGAGCCCGGACCGTCGCACCATGTTTGTCGGCATCCAGCACCCGGGCGAGCGTGGCAACAGCCACTGGCCGGGCGGTGGCACCTCTGTGCCCCGTTCCGCGATCATCGCTGTGACCCGCGAAGACGGCGGCCGCGTCGGCTAAGCCCGAACGCGCTGACACCACGACTGAGCCGGCGGTACCTCACCGCCGGCTTCTTCTTTGAGCCGCTAAACTTCGCTCAACCCGTCAATAATCACAAAGCCAGGGCCAGATCGCGCCACGTCGCCAAGCGGTTCATCGGTCACGACGATAATGGTGCCCGGCCGGAAGTCCGCCAGCGTTTCAACAAAGGGCGCCCAGTCCTCCACCGTGATTCGTGACAGAACGTCATGCGGCTCAACCGTATCGTTCGTATCCCAAGCGATCTTGTGAGCGAACCATGTGTGCGCACGGTCGTGAGGATCGACTTCGAGCAGCTTGAACATGTGGTTGCCGAGCGGTCGGCCCGGGTTCTTGAGCAGAATAGATGACGAAAAGACCTCAGCGCCGTCCTTCAAAATCTCTAGCTTCCGACTGCCGCCCGAAACCACAATCGAAAAGACATCTGACGACGTGAGCGAGGCATCCACCGGATGGTGGGCCTTGGCGGCCGCTGCGACGATGGCCGCAGTCGCCTGCTCCTCCGCAGCTGCCGGAAGCACGGGGCCTGGGTGCACGACGTTGTTCGGCTCGCTCTTCTCGTCAGCGATGATGACCGCAATGCCGAGGTGAGTGATGGAAAACAAAAGCTCCGAGAACTTCAGCGGCAGGCGGACGCATCCGTGGGATGCGGGGTAGCCAGGGAGGCGTCCCGCGTGGAGCGCAATGCCGTCCCAGGTGAGCCGCTGCATATTGGGCATCGGCGCGTTGTTGTAGGTCGAGGAGTGGTGGTCCCGATCCTTCTGAAGCACCACAAAAACACCTGTTGGCGTGCGGTGCCCCGGCTTCCCGGTCGAGCACGTGGAGACCGCGATCTTGATGCCGTTGCGGTAGACATGGACGAGCTGTTCATCCAGCGACACGATGATCGTGACGGGGCCTTCCGGCGAGAGATCAGGCTCCCAAAGGAACTCGCCGGGCTCCAGCGTGACCCAATCAATGTCCGGTCGCGGATGAGGCACCGGCGTTGAAGCCCGCTGCGCGGACGGCAACGCCACGGCCGCCGCAGCCCCCACTCCCGCTCTCATCATTGCGCGCCGGCTGGGCGTCCAAGCGTTCGTCATTACTCCCTCCGTTGATGAGGGCATGACCTAACGCACTTCGGGTCCAAACGGAATCGCGTGAAGTTGCCGGCTCAACGCCTGTCAGGCACGCATAGAGGCGAGTTCTTTCAGCATTTCGTCGGTGGTCCGCATCCGGCAATAGTGCCCGCCCATCGCCTGGATCGACCGCTCGTGGCGCTTGGGATCGTCCGCGGCGCAGCAGTCCTCCACCTGCGTCACCAGAAAGCCGCGGTCACACGCGTCGCGCACCGCAGTCTCCACGCACTGGTCGGTGCACACGCCATAAATCACCACGTACTCGATGCCCATGTTGCGCAACACGTACTCAATGTTGGTGCAATTGAAGATACCGGACGCTGTCTTCGGGATCAGAATTTCATCATCGGCCGGCGCAACCGCTGGAATCACCTTCGCCTCGAGCGACCCTTTGGGAAAAAACAAGCCTGAAATCTTGTGATCGAGGCTGATGTCTCGGCCATCTTTGGTCAGTGCCTCGATCACTGTATAGATGACCTCAAGGCCTGCTTCACGCGCGGCGGACTGGAGGCGGACTTGATTTGGGATGACGATGTGCTCCAGGCGGTCGAGAAAATCGACCTTGCTGCTCCCGGTCGCCCGGGCGTCCGCCGCCATCTCAGCGCTCCACTCGGCGTTTTGCATGTCGATGGACAACAGCGCAGTCTTGCCAAGTTCGATGGGCCGTTCACGATCCTCTCGCCGGGCCTGTGAGAGTGGAATATGGGGCATCACGAAAACCCTTTTGCATCGCTGGGACGGAGTTGATGGCGGACGAGATGAGCATCCGTGTGGCGATCGAGGATACGATGCCAACGCTGACGGTGAGCGAAAAGCGGGCGGCAACCGTGCTGTTGGCGCGTTATCCGATGGTGGGTCTGGAATCGATCACGGGTTTTGCCAAGGCCGCTGAGGTCTCCACAGCAACCATCCAGCGGCTCGTGGTGAAGCTCGGCTGCGCGAGCTACCCCGAGTTTCGCCAGCGCCTTCGCAGCGAACTCGCTGACCGGGACAACAACCCGCTGACGCTGTTTCGCGACGACGTGTCCGAAAAGCCATTGGCGGCCTTTCGCGACAGCCTGGTCGGGGCGCTCACCAAAACCTTGGACAGCATAGTGCCGTCCGAAATCGCGGCGGTGGTGGACCTTCTGGCCGACCGCAAACGGCGCGTGTACATCGCGGCCGGCACGTTCACCTATCCGCTCGCCGAGCACCTCGACTTTCACTTGCGCAAAATGCGGCCGGGAACCACGCTCTTGCCGCAGGACACCCCCCGGCGCGCCGACGCGCTCCTCGACATCAGAAAAGGCGACATCCTCGTGGTGTTCGACGTGCGGCGTTACCAGCCCGACACGCTGCTCACTGCCGAACTTGCCGCCGAACGGGGCGCGACCATCGTGCTTCTCACCGACCCGTGGATGAGCGACATTGCCCGGATGGCAACCCACGTCTTCCGCTGTCATGTGGAGGCGACGACGCCATGGGACACGCTGGTCGCCATGGCGTCTGTGGTCGAACTCATCGCCGCGTCGGTGGACAGGCAAACGTGGCCCACCCTGAAAGAGCGGCTGGAGAAGCTCGACAGCCTGCGACACGCCACCTTCGTTCCCGACTGGCACCAGTGATCAGCTCCGGTCAGTTTTGACCGGCGGGATCAGCCCATCAGGCCGCACCAGTAAAATGAGAATGACCGCGGTGAGCACAATCGCGTCCCGGTAAGGCGCGAGGGTGTCCGGCAGGAACGCTTGGCTAAACACCTCAATAGCCCCGACGATAAAGCCACCCGCGACCGCGCCCGACAGGCTGCCGAGCCCGCCCAGCACCGTTGCGATAAAGGCCTTCAGCACAGGGAAGAACCCCATCAGCGGGTCCACAGAGCCCCGGTTCGCCGTCCAGATGATGGCCGCAACGCCCGCGAGTAGGCCGGACAGGGCAAAGGCCGCCGCCACCACCCGCCCGGCGCGGAGGCCCAGATGCCGGACCATGGCAAAGTCTTCTGCCGCCGCACGCATCGCAATCCCGGTGGTCGTGCGGCGCAAAAACAGCGTCAGCCCGATGAGCGCCACGAATGTAATGACAATGGAAATGGTCGCGATCACGCCAACGGTGTAGCCGCCCACCTCCCATGTGCCGGACAGCTGCAAGGGCATGGGTATCGGTTTTGGGCGGGCTGAAATCCCATTTTGAAACAGAACTTTGAGGATCTCCGATACCGCAAAGCTCGTGATCAGCAGCGATACGATGCTCGCCCCCTGCATGGGACGAAACGCGACCCGCTCCATCGCCACGGCCGCCATGATGGAAAACGCGATCCCGATGGCGATGGCGCCCGGAATACCCATGCCAAAGGTGATCGCGGCGAACACACCGTAGCCGCCAACGGTCATGATCTCGCCGTGCGCGAAGTTGATGAGGCGCACAATCGAAAACACAATCGCAAGGCCGAGGGCCAGCAGCGCATAGACCCCGCCCAGCGAGATGGCGTTGACGGTTTGCTGGATGAAAATGTCCATGGGTGGCCTCAGGCAGTGAGGTAGGCGGCGCGCACAAGCTCACCCCCTTCCAGCGATGACGGCGGGCCGGATGCGGCCGTGCTTCCGGTCGCAAGGACCAGCGCATGGTCGGCGATTGCCAGAGAGCGCGGCACATTTTGCTCCACCAGAAGGACGGTAATGCCTTCCTCGCGCAGCGTCTTGATCACGCTAAACACGGTATCGACCATTTGCGGCGCGAGCCCCAGCGAGGGTTCGTCCATCAGAAGAAGGCGCGGCGTCGCCATCAACGCCCTCGCCACCGCCAGCATCTGTTGTTCGCCGCCCGACAACAGCCCGGCGCGCTGGCCGGCGCGTTCGGCAAGAATGGGAAAGCGGCCGTACATCTCATCGGTCAGCCGTTTCGCCCGCCCTGCATCGCGCTGAATGGCGCCCGCGAGCTGAAGGTTCTCGGCCACCGTCAGCGCGGTGAACACCCGGCGGCCCTCAGGGCAAAGCCCGATGCCGGCCTGAACGATGTCCTCAGGTGCCATCTTGGCAAGGGACTGACCTTCGAAGCGAATGTCACCGCTCGCCCAGCGGCGCGCACCGGCAACCGCCATGAGAAGCGTTGTCTTGCCGGCACCATTGGCGCCGAGCACCGTGGAAATGGTGCCGGCGTCAACGGAAAGATCCACGCCCTTCAGGGCGTGGACAGGTCCATAGCGGACGTGAAGCGCTTCAATTTCAAGAAGGCTCACGGATTGGGCAAAAGATCAGGATCGGCCATGTCGCGAAGTACGAACGACTTCGTCCCATCGTCCTCAATCTTGGCGATCACCACAGGGCGAAGCGGCATCCGGTCCGTGCCCGCGAACGTGAAGTTCGACATGATCCCCTCGCCATCCTCGATGGCAGCGAGCGCGTCACGCACCGCCGCCGGATCGGTGGAGCCCGCCGCGGCGATGGCCTGTTCGATCATGTTGGCGATATCGCAGCCGTTCACATAGTAGTTGTTGTCGGGCGGTGCGCCGGTCGCCGCCTCGTAGCGGGCGACGAAATCGGCATACGCGGACCCTTCGTCCGGAAAGCCGCCGCTGGTGTGGAAGATGCCGCTCACCACCTCGCCAAGGCCGCGGATGGTGGGCGTGTCGAGCACATCGCCGCCCATGACTTGCGTGTCGACGCCGGCACCGCGAAGAGCGCGGATGAAGGCGGGGAAGTCCGGCTCCCATGCCCATGTGACGATGAGGTCAGGTGTGGGCTCAGCGGACTGGATTGTCGTCACGATCGCCGAAAAGTCAGGCTGGTTGAGCGAATAGAGCGAGGTGCCGACAATGTTGCCGCCCAGCTCCTCAAACACTTCGCCGAAATACTCTGGCCCGCCGAGCGTGTAGGCGGCGTCTGGCGATTTCACCAGGTAAACGTTCTCGTAGCCATTATCGCGGGCAAACTTGGCAAGCACCGTGCCCTGCTGGTTGTCTGCCGGGTAGGAGCCGAAAATGAACTCGCCCACCTGCGTGAGCACCGGCGCGGTGCCGGCAAAGGTCAT
>CAKZYH010000327.1 GCA_937884725.1 uncultured Paracoccaceae bacterium | reverse complement strand
ATTGTCACCCACCAACGCCGTACAACCGTCGCGGACTTCCGCGGCCAAGCCCACACTCGCGCCGCGGCGGTGGCAACGCAGCGGCGCAGACGACGCGGGTACCGTTGGATCCAATCTTTTAATGTTTGCCGATCTCGCCTGTAAATCAGGCCAATAGGGCCGCAAAAGTCCCCAATTTCCGCGCCCGACTCGCGGCTCGCGGCGCCCGGGTCACCACACCTGCGCCAATGTGAGAGCCCGCCTCACCGCCTCAATTTTAATCGCTGTCTTGATGCTAGCCACGAGTGGCGACATACGGGGGGCGGATCGGTTTTCTCTAGAGTATATTGGGATGAAGCAATCCACTTCCCGTCTGGTGCTGTTTGACGTTGATGGGACGATGTTGGATTCACGCGGCGCCATCGTGACAGCGATGGCGGCCGCCTTCATCCGCTGCCAGCTCACGCCGCCGCCGCCCCCCAAGATCCTAGCCAAGATTGGCCTTTCCCTACACGACATGGTGACCGCGCTCGCCGAAGGGCACAGAGACGTGCCTGTGAGCCGGATCGTGGCGGCGTACCAGGATGCGTATTTCTCACCGCAGCTGCTGCGTTCCGCCAACGACTTACGGTTTCCCGGCCTCGCCGCCATGCTCGAACACGTGAACACCCCCGACACCATCATGGGAATAGTCACCGGTCGATCGCGCCGCAGCCTCGACTATGCCTTCGAAACCCAGCAGCTCGACCCATACTTCCCCATTCATATCACCGCTGACGATGGCCCCTCAAAACCCGCCGGGGATTTGGTCATGATTGCTATGGCAGAAGCGGGCGTCACGCCTGAGCAGACGGTCATGGTCGGCGACACCACCTTCGACATCCTCATGGCCCACGCCGCGTCCGTGCCCGCCATCGGCGTCGCATGGGGATATCACGGCAAAGATGCGCTCAAGGCGCTTGGCGTACCTGTCGCGAGCAGCATGTACCACCTGCCCGGGGTGATCGAAACGATCAGACCCACCGAAAAGTACAAATCACCCGCCGCCGTCCTGTGAACGATCCCAAACCTGAACCCGCCAAACGCTTCTACAACACCGTCGAAGTCACCGCTCGGGAGGGCAGCTTCACAGTCACTTTGGACGGTCGCGAACTGCGCACGCCGCTGAAGCGATCGATGGCCCTCAACGAGGCCCTCGCCAAATCCCTCGCGCGCGAATGGGACGCCCAAACCGACGTCATCTTGCCCCTCACCATGCCACTCACCCGGCTCGTCAACACCGCCATCGACGGCGTTGCCGACGCCAAAGATGATGTGCGCAGCGCCATCGCGGCCTTCGCCGCCCACGACCTCATCCTTTACCGCGCCGACCACCCAAGGGGGCTCGTCGATCGCCAAGCCGAACTCTGGGACCCTGTGGTCGCCAAGATGAGCGAGCGATTCGGCCTGCCCCTCTCACCCACCGCCGGGATCATGCCCGTCGCCCAAGACCCGGGCTGGCCCGCCGCCGTAGCGGCATCGCTCCCCGATGACCCACTCAGCCTCGCCGCCTTCCACCAACTGACCACCATCACCGGCAGCGTTTTCCTCAGCCTGTCGCACCACGCCGGAGACATCGACTTCGACGCGCTCATGGATGCAGCCCACGTCGACGAGGACTGGAACATTGCCGAGTGGGGCGCCGACGATGAAGCCATGGCCCGCCGCGCATTGCGCCGTGAGGACGCCAGCGCATCATCCAAAGTGCTCCGTCCCTAGGGTCACGGCACCTAACTTCCCACAAGCGCAACATTTCACAGCGTTTTTGTTGCACCTCACTCAGCCGGCTGGCACGGTCGCCGCAATCAACAGGCGGAGCTAAGTCGCGGTGAAGGACGTACTTTTAGAGCTGGAACGGCGCCGGGCAGAGGCGCGCGCCGGCGGCGGAGAGACACGCATCAACGCGCAGCACGAGCGCGGCAAACTCACCGCCCGCGAACGCCTCGCCGTCCTCCTCGACCCCGGCTCGTTCGAAGAGTTCGACATGTTCGTCGAACACCGCTGCACCGACTTTGGCATGGCCGACAACAAAATCCCCGGCGACGGTGTCGTCACCGGCTGGGGCACCATCAACGGCCGCACCGTGTTTGTGTTCGCCAAGGATTTCACCGTGTTCGGCGGCTCGCTCTCCTGGTCCCACGCTGAAAAAATCATGAAGGTCCAGGACATGGCGCTGCGCAACCGCGCACCCATCATCGGCCTGTTCGACGCGGGCGGCGCGCGCATCCAAGAAGGCGTGGCAGCGCTCGGCGGCTACGGCGAGGTCTTCCAGCGCAACGTCCTTGCTAGCGGCGTGATCCCGCAGATCTCCGTCATCATGGGCCCCTGCGCGGGCGGCGACGTCTATTCCCCCGCCATGACCGACTTCATCTTCATGGTGCGTGGCACGAGCTACATGTTCGTCACCGGCCCCGAAGTCGTCAAAACCGTGACCAACGAAACCGTCACGGCGGACGAACTGGGCGGCGCGGACGTCCACACCAGCCGCTCCGCCGTCGCCGACGGCGCCTACGACGACGACATCACCGCCCTCAATGATGTGCGCCGGCTGGTGGACCTCCTGCCCGCCTCAACCCTCACCCCGGCCCCAACCCTTCCCACCGAGGACGCCGCCGACCGGCTCGATCACGCGCTCGACACGCTCATCCCCGACAGCCCCACCGAGCCCTACGACATGCGCGAGCTCCTCGAGCGCGTCGCCGACGATGGCGAGCTGTTCGAGATCCAAGCCGCCTTTGCCGGCAACATCCTCACCGCGTTCGGCCGCGTAGAGGGCCAGACCGTCGGCTTCGTCGCCAATCAGCCGCTGGTCCTGGCGGGCGTGCTCGACGCCGACGCATCGCGCAAAGCCGCCCGCTTCGTGCGCTTTTGCGATGCCTTCTCCATCCCCATCGTCACCTTCGTCGATGTCCCCGGCTTCCTGCCCGGCACCGCTCAGGAGTATGGCGGCCTCATCAAGCACGGCGCCAAACTCCTGTTTGCCTACGCCGAAGCCACCGTCCCCAAGGTCACCGTGATCACGCGTAAAGCCTATGGCGGCGCCTACGATGTGATGGCGAGCAAACATCTGCGCGGCGACTTCAACTACGCCTGGCCCACCGCGGAAATCGCGGTCATGGGCCCCAAAGGAGCCGCCGAAATCCTCTACCGCGCTGACCGAAGCGACCCGGCAGCCTTGGAAGCGCGGATCACAGAGTACCAACAGCGCTTCGCCAACCCCTTCGTCGCAGCCGAGCGCGGCTTCCTCGATGAGGTGATCCTGCCCCACGGAACCCGGCGCCGTGTCGCGCGCGCCCTGCGCCTGTTGCGCGACAAGAAGCTCGACAATCCTTGGCGCAAACACGACAATATTCCACTTTAAGAGGACATTACCGGTTAACCTTAATTAACGCTCGTTTGTAGATTTCGCCGACGAAGGATTTATGGTCGCAATGCGGTCGTGGGTCACATCTGTGCCGCATTGAGGATTAACGGTGCTCTCGATGGCCGACGCGCAGACAAGCAGGATTTCCCAGATCGCTGAGTGCGATCAGGCCGCTGCTGCGTTCGTCCAGCGCGTACCGATGTCGCAACTCTTTGTGCGTGACTGCGCCCTGGAAGCGCCGGTCACTCAGGCTTTGCTCAACCAAAGCGGCGCCTTTGAGGCCATGTCCCTCGATGAAGCGGCCCTTGCCAACATCAACGACGCCATCACCGCCTCAAGCGGCGTGGTGGAGACGCGCCTCGATATCCTGTGCCGCGAGGGCCTGCGCGTCATCGCCATCAGCGCCCATCCTATTGCCACCGGCACGCTGAGCGAACGGCTCATCGCGCTGCGTGACATCACCGAGGCGGTCCAGCTGGAACAGGCGCTCAAGGAGTCCAACGAAGCACTCCTCGCCATGAGCTTTGGCAACAAGATCGACGATAGCGACGGCCTGCGCCTCGCGCTGCGCGATCCTCTCACCGACCTGCCAAACCGCCGCGCCTTCGACTTCGCGCTCAGTGAAGCCTGCAGCCAGGGACCGTTCGCGCTGTGCCTCCTCGACATGGATCAGTTCAAACAAGTCAATGATTCGCTTGGCCACCAAACCGGTGACCGTCTCCTGCGCGAGGTGGCGGGCCGGCTGAAGGATCACACCCGCAACCACGATTTCGTCGCGCGGCTGGGCGGCGATGAGTTCGCAGTCATCTTGTCGGCGATCGACGATGAAGCCGACGCAAAGGACGCATCAGAGCGCCTACTCACCCACTTCCAAACCCGCGTGTCCCTCGGCGATGTGGATGTGCGCGCCTGCCTCACCGGGGGCGTGGCGCTCGGCCACAAGGGCGCCGACCCCGACCACATTTTCGCCGCCGCCGACACCGCCCTTCACAACGCCAAGCGCAACGGACGCGGCACCGTCGCCACCGGCCACATCAGCGTGCAGCGCCTTGATGAGCACCGCGACTTAGCGGCGGCAAAAATCCTGCTCACCAGCAGCGAAATCCCGCTCATCTTCGAGCCGATCGTCGCCGAGGGCGGGCAGGTCTTTGGCTACGAGGCGATCCTCGGCGCTAAACCCAACGGGATGAAGCGCGACTACGATCCGATTTTGGCGAGCGCGATCAAATTCGGCTTAGGCGTCGACCTCGTCACACGGGTGATCGATGCCGTCGTCGAGCAGGCCACGCGCAGCGCCATGCCCGTCCTGCACCTGCGCCTGCCGCACCAGGCGTTTGAGGATGCGACGGTGGTGGATTGCCTCGCCGAGCTTATCCGTAACAGCCCCATTGAGCCGGAAAGCACCTTCATCGAGCTGCCGCTCCACACCATGGAAGGCGCTGTGGCCGTCGCGGCCGAGCGTCTCAGCGCACTCAACATCGGGGTGATCCTCGACGATTGGGATCTTAGCGTGCGTGCCTACAACCTCGCCCGCTCTGGCCTTGTGAGTGGCGCGAAGCTGGACGCTGCCATGCTCAACCCCATGCTGCGCACGCACGAAGGGCGCAACATGGTCGCCGCAGCCCTCACAACCATGGCAAGCCATGGCGTTGCGGTGTTCGCCGATCACGTGAACGATCCGGCCGCCATCGCGCCGCTGTTCGACCTTGGCGTTGTCGCCGCCCAGGGGTCAGCGTTCCAGGCACGGCGGATCTCGACCTGCCCGCTGCTCACCGTCACAAGCGCGGCCTGAGCGGCGCCAATCCTGTGCGCGGCCTACCGCGGCTTACCCGCCCATAAACCGCGCCGCGGCAATCAGGATCGCCGGCACGATCAGCGCCGTCACCGCGCCGTTGAGCGCCATGCCGATGCCGGCAAACGCCCCCGCCAGCGGATCCACCTGAAACGCGCGGGCCGTGCCAATCCCATGCGCCACCACCCCAACAGCAAACCCGCGCGCAGCCATATCCTTGATCCGGAGCGCATTCATAAGCGGCGTGACCGCCACAGCGCCGATCACGCCCGTGGAAATCACCAGCACCGCCGTCAGCGACGCGATCCCGCCCAGCTGGATCGCGATCCCCATGGCAATGGGCGTCGTGACCGACTTCGGCGCCAACGACACCAGCACGTCCGGGGGAAGCCCCAGCGCAAATCCCATCCCAATGGCCGACACCACCGCCACCACAGAGCCCACCACCAGCGCCGCCATAATCGGCACCGCACTGCGCCGCACCGTCGCCCAGTTCTCCACCAGCGGCACCGCCAGCGCGACGGTCGCCGGACCCAGCAAGAAGTGCACGAACTGCGCGCCCTCAAAGTAAACCGGCCACGGCGTGCCGGTGACGGCGAGCGTTGCGATGATGATCGCCGCCGCAATCACCACAGGGTTGGCAAGCGGCGCCCGGTTGAGCGCTTTGGCCACCATGTCCGCCGCCGCATAGGCCGCAATCGTCACCGTCAGCCAGGTGAGCGGCCGCTCTGCAAGGTAGACCCAGAGCGATTGGACGGGCTCAGGGATCATCGCCGGCTCGCCGCGCGGAACGTCAGTGCCGCCGCCGCCATCGCAACCAGCGTCGAGACCAAGAGCGTTGCCACCAACGCCAACCCATAGTCGGCAAAGACGGCCCGATACTCGATCACGCCGACCGCCGCCGGCACGAACAGTAACGAAAGGTTGGTCAAGATCACGCCCGCTGTCGATTTCAGCGCTGGCGGAATTGTGCCGCGCACCAACAGCACCGCAACCAACGCAGCCGCCCCCAGCACCGGCCCCGGGATGGGCAGCGCCAAGAGCCGCGCTGCAATCTCACCCCCCAGCTGGAACGAGAGCAAAACGACAAGAGCGTTGATCATGGCGGCAATCCTCTGGGTATAGCTGCGACCCATTGGACTTTGCCGGGGTCCGCCTCGTAAAGAAGTTTCGAGCTTCGGGACGAAGGGCGGACGATGTTTTCAAAGATTCTGGTGGCGAACCGCGGCGAAATCGCCTGCCGCGTCATGCGCACCGCAAAGCGCATGGGCATCGGCACTGTCGCCGTCTTTTCCGACGCTGACCGGTACGCCCCCCACGTGGAAATGGCCGATGAAGCGGTTCACATCGGCCCCTCGGAGGCGGCCAAGTCCTACCTCGACATGGACGCCATCATCGACGCCTGCCGCTCCACAGGCGCCGAAGCCGTCCACCCCGGCTACGGTTTCCTCTCCGAACGCGCCGCCTTCCCGGCTGCTCTGGAAGCGGCCGGCATCGTCTTCATCGGCCCCAACCCTGGCGCCATCGAGGCCATGGGCGACAAGATCGAATCAAAGCGTCGCGCCGAAGCTGCCGGCGTCTCCATCGTCCCGGGCGGTGCGGGCGAACTGGAAAGCGCCGAGGAAGCGCTGAAGATCGCTGAGGAGATCGGCTATCCGGTCATGATCAAGGCCTCGGCCGGCGGCGGCGGCAAAGGCATGCGCATCGCCCACTCCGCCGATGAGGTGCAGGAGGGCTTTGACCGCGCCCGCTCCGAAGCCGCGTCTTCGTTCGGCGACAGCCGCGTGTTTGTGGAGAAGTTCATCGTCGACCCGCGCCACATCGAAATCCAGGTGTTGGGGGACAAGCACGGCAACGTCATCCACCTTCTGGAACGCGAATGCTCCATCCAGCGCCGCAACCAAAAGGTTTTGGAGGAGGCCCCCTCCCCACTCCTCGACGAAGCCACCCGCCAGGCCATGGGCGCCCAAGCCGTCGCCCTCGCCAAGGCCGTGAACTACGACAGCGCCGGCACGGTCGAGTTTGTCGCCGGCCAAGACCGCTCCTTCTACTTCCTGGAAATGAACACGCGCCTGCAGGTGGAGCACCCGGTCACCGAGCTCATCACCGGCATCGACCTCGTGGAAGCGATGATCCGCTCCGCCGCCGGCGAACCGCTCACCCGCACCCAAGACAGCGTCCGCGCCAAGGGCTGGGCCGTGGAAAGCCGGCTTTATGCGGAGGACCCGGACCGCAACTTCCTGCCCTCCATCGGCCGCCTGCGCCGCCTCGCGATGCCCGAGGAGCGCACCGGCGAGACCACCGTGCGCGTCGACACCGGCGTTGTGGAAGGCTCCGACATCAGCCGCTTCTACGACCCGATGATCGCAAAAATCATCACCTACGGCCGGACCCGCGACGACGCCATCGACACCATGAGCGACGCGCTCGACGAGATCGCCATCGACGGCATCCGTCACAACGGCCCCTTCCTGTCGGCGCTCATGAACCACCCGCGCTGGAAGTCCGGCAAACTCTCCACCGGCTTCATCGCCGAGGAGTTCAGCACCAAGCTGGCGGCCGACCTCACCGAAGCCGGGCGCACCGTCATGGCCGCCGTGACGCTGGTCGATGCCGCGCACCAGGCGCGCCGCAGGGCCGACTTTGGTCCCCACCCAGCGCCCGCCGGCATAGAGCTATCCGCAGTCTTCAACGACGGCACCCGGGTGGACGGAACGGTCGCGGCCAATGGCGAGGGTTGGAGCGTTGAGATCAACGGCCGCCCGGTGAGGATCGACACCGCCCCCGCACCCTTCGGCCTTTGGCGCGGCACCATTGATGGCCGCTCCGTCACCGTCGGCCTGCGCCGCGGCCCCGAGGGGCTCGCGCTTACCTGGCGCGGCATGCGCGCCACCGTCCGCGGCCTTCGCCCGGAAGTCGCCGACCTTGTGCCCATCCTCCCTGTCGCCTCCAGCACCTCCAGCGCCAGCAAGGTCCTCTGCCCCATGCCGGGCCTCGTGGTCTCCATCGACGTTGCCGCCGGCGACACCGTCGAGGACGGCCAGCAGCTCGCCATTGTCGAAGCCATGAAGATGGAAAACGTCATCCGCGCCGAGCGCTCCGGCACCATCAAGCGCATCGCCGTCGCCCCGGGCGACAGCCTTGCAGTCGATGCCACCATGATGGAGTTCGAATAGGCTTCCGTTCTCTCCCCTGGGGTGCCAGCCTGCGC
>CAKZYH010000326.1 GCA_937884725.1 uncultured Paracoccaceae bacterium | reverse complement strand
CTCATGTTGGGTCACGCGATGGGCTTGGGGCGTGCCGTGGCAAGGAGCGGTGCGCTGCGCGTGGTGGTGCCACGGGCAAGCACCGCGACGCAGTCCACGGTGCGCCCCAAGCCCACCTTCGGCGCCGTTTGCCTGCTCGTTGGACAGCGTTGCCGCTCTTGCCCGTGGCACCACCACGCGCTGCGAGCGGCGCCTTGCCAACGAACAGGCAAACGGCGTCGCGTGATCCAACATGAGCGAGAAGGGCTCTTACCCACCACCCCCGCTTGCGGCCCGCCCCACCCATGGCCTACCTCTGCCCCAACGCAACGGGACCGAACCGATGAACCAGCACGTGCGGCAAGCATCGCCGGATAAACTCATCAAAGGCGCAGTGGACGATTGGGAGGTCATCATCGGCCTCGAAATCCACGCCCAGGTCCAATCCGCGGCAAAACTCTTCTCCGGCGCTGCAACCGCGTTCGGCGGCGAGCCCAACGACCACGTCTCGCTGGTCGACGCCGCCATGCCCGGCATGCTCCCCGTCATCAACGCGCACTGCGTCGAGCAGGCCATCCGCACCGGCCTCGGCCTGAAAGCTGCCATCAACCTCACGTCCCGCTTCGACCGCAAAAACTACTTCTACCCGGACCTCCCCCAGGGCTACCAAATCAGCCAGTACCAAATGCCCATCGTCGGTGAGGGCGAGGTCATCGTCGACATGTTGTCGGGCGAGCGCATTGTGGTCGGCATCGAGCGCCTGCACCTGGAGCAGGACGCCGGCAAATCCGTCCACGATCTCCACCCCACCATGAGCTACGTGGACCTCAACCGCTCCGGCGTCGCGCTCATGGAGATCGTCTCCAAGCCGGACCTGCGCTCCGCCGACGAGGCGAAAGCCTACATCACCAAAATGCGCACCATCCTGCGCTATCTCGGCACGTCCGACGCGGACATGGAAAAGGGCAACTTGCGCGCCGACGTGAACGTGTCGGTCCGCCGCCCCGGCGAGCCGTTCGGTACCCGCTGCGAGATCAAAAACGTCAACTCCATCCGCTTTGCCGGCCAGGCCATCGACTATGAGGCCCGCCGCCAAATCGCGATCCTGGAAGACGGCGGCGAGATCGTTCAGGAAACCCGCCTGTTCGACGCCAAAACCGGCGAAACCCGCTCCATGCGCTCCAAAGAAGAAGCGCACGACTACCGCTATTTCCCCGACCCCGACCTCCTGCCTCTCGTGGTCGCGCAAGACACCGTGGACGCCATCCGCGCCAGCCTTCCCGAGCTGCCGGACGAAAAGCGCGCCCGCTACGTGGAAGACTTGGGCCTCACCCCCTACGACGCTTCGGTGCTCGTCACCGACGTCGCCGCCTCCGATTTCTTCGAGGCTGTCGCCTCAGGCCGCGACGCCAAAATTGCCGCCAACTGGGTCATCAACGAACTCTTCGGCCGCCTCAACAAAGAGGGTTTTTCTATCGAGGCCTCCCCGGTGTCTGCGGCGCAGCTAGGCGCTTTGCTGGACCTCATCGCCAGCGACACCATCAACGGCAAGACGGCGAAGGATGTCTTTGAAATCATCTGGAGCGACGGCGGCGAGCCAGCCGAGATCGTGGAGTCCCGCGGCCTCAAACAGGTCACCGACACCTCCGCCATCGAGGCAGCCGTCGACGAGGTCATCGCCGCCAACCCCGAAAAAGCCGAGCAAGCCAAGGCCAAGCCCAACCTCGCCGGCTGGTTTGTCGGCCAGGTGATGAAAGCCACCGGCGGCAAGGCCAACCCCAAGGCGGTGCAGGGGATTGTGCGGGCAAAGCTCGGCGTGGAGTAGGGGCCGTCGGCGTCATCGAGGCTTTGCTTCGCTGAAAGGTGCATCCTCCAAGGCGCACTTAAGCTATTCGATCAACAACAGTATTCCGGATCTACGAAAGTGCCTGGCGAGCGGCTAGCCCCTGCCGAATAGGCGCCGGTCGGCCCAACACTGCCCACAAAAGGTGCGATGAAACTTAATTTCGACGCATTTGTCTGAAATTTCGTTAATGTAGTTGCTTGTCGCGAGTGACCGCAGCGCGACGCCTGCCTGTCGCCTGGCTTTCCTGGAACGCCTATTCCGCCGTCGAGGTCGGGTAAGGGGTCGACCATGACGAGGGCTACACGGACATACGAATTCACGGCGTTCACCGAGGCTGACCTGCTACAGCCCGGCGACAACAGTATCGGTCGCGGCGATACTTTCGTGATGCCCGCAAGCGCGACCACGTCGTTTAGCGTGCGCGATAACGACCGCCGCCTTTCCGGGGACATCGACAAGAAACGCTGGGTGAAGTCAGAGGACACAGGCCGGTGGGAGAAAGTCACCACCGAGCATGCGATTGACCCCTTCGGCCAGCGCGCAACCGTGGATGGCGAGCTCCTCGACGGCCAGATCTATGCCGAGAAGCGGCACATCTTGCTGGGCGATGACGGCAAGCTTTACAGCCTCATTGAAATCGAGGTTGAAGGGGGCGACGCGCCGGGCAAAGGCGACGATTACTTTGCCTTTGAAGGCCGTGTTCCTCCAGCGGGCGTCGAGCTTAAAGTCTTGTGGAGCACGGACATCATCTTCGGTGTGAAGTACAAGAAGCTTGGCGCCGGCGAGTTGGGCGATCCGCAGACTGCCACGATCGGTGGCCGCTATTTTTGCGATGAGACCACAGATGGCATTGACCGCGATGAGCCGCCAGTGGAGGGCGTGGCGGTCTTTCTGCGCTCCGCTGATGGCACGCTTATTGCCGAAACGCGGACAGATTCCGATGGCCTGTACAAATTCGAAGGTCTAAGTGCCGGCGAAT
>CAKZYH010000325.1 GCA_937884725.1 uncultured Paracoccaceae bacterium | reverse complement strand
CAAGGCCATGTGGCACTTCTGGATGCAGACCGAGGGCGTCTTTGGCGTGGCGCTCGGGGTGTCGGCCTCGCTGATCTTCCTATTCGTCGTGTTCGGCGCGATTTTGGAAAAGGCCGGCGCGGGCAACTACTTCATCAAGCTCGCCTTTTCCCTGCTTGGGCATCTGCGCGGCGGACCGGCAAAGGCCTCGGTCGTGGCGTCCGCGCTGTCCGGCATCTACTCCGGCTCCTCCATCGCCAACACGGTGACGACAGGCACCTTCACCATCCCGCTGATGAAGCGGACCGGCTTCTCGCCCGAAAAGGCTGGCGCCGTCGAGGTTGCCTCCTCCACCAACGGTCAGCTGACCCCGCCTGTGATGGGCGCCGCAGCCTTCCTCATCGCCGAGTTCACTGGCACCGCCTACACCGACCTCATCGTCTACGCGCTGCTCCCGGCCTTGGTCTCCTACGTCGCGCTTTTGTACATTGTGCACCTTGAGGCGCTCAAGCTGCGGCTCTCCGGCCTGCCGCGCCCCCCGTCAAAAGCCCAATCGGCGCTGCGCAAAGTCACCGGCTTCCTGATCGGTTTCGTCGGCCTCGGCGTCTTGGGTATCGCAGTCCACTACGGCCTCGGCTGGACCATGAGCGCGTTCGGCGCCACCGGCCTTGTCGCGGGTTCCATCGTCTTTGGCGTGTTCTACTTTGTTTGCCTCATCATCGCCGCCGGCCGGCCAGACCTTGAGGTGGACGATCCCAACGCCCCGGTGGCAGAGCTGCCGCGGACTATGCCGGTCCTCCTCTCGGGCCTCCACTTCATCCTGCCCATTATCGTGCTTCTCTACTGCGTGATGGTGGTGCGTCTCTCGCCGGGTCTCTCGGCATTCTGGGCGGCCATCGCGATGATCGTCATCGCGCTGACGCAGCACCCCATCAAATCGATCCTGCGTGGCCAGGTCCCCAAGGGCCTTGATTTCACCCTCGGCTGGTCCGAGTTCGAGCGCGGCATGATCTCCGGCGCGCGCAACATGATCCCCATCGCCGTTGCAACGGGCGCGGCTGGCATCATTGTGGGTTCCATCTCGCTCACCGGGGCGCACCAGGTGGTGTCGGCCTTCGTAGAGGCCCTCTCCGGCGGCTCGCTGATGCTGATGCTCATCCTCGTCGCCGTGATGAGCCTCATCCTCGGCATGGGTCTGCCGACAACCGCGAACTACATCGTGGTGTCCTCGCTCATGGCCCCGGTAATTGTCTCACTCGGCGCCTCGCAAGGGCTCATCATCCCGCTTGTCGCAGCGCACCTGTTTGTCTTCTATTTCGGCATCTTGGCGGACGACACGCCCCCTGTGGGTCTAGCCGCCTACGCCGCGGCGGGCATATCGGGCGGCGACCCCATCAAGACCGGTTTCCAGGGTTTTGCCTACGACATCCGGACCGCTCTCTTGCCCTTCCTCTTCATCTTCAACACTGAGCTGTTGCTCATGAGCGTCGAGGTGGTGGACGGCAAAGTGGTGCCCGAATTCGTGCCCTGGTATATCGGCCTTAAAGCCTTCGTCGTGGCGCTGATCGCGATGCTCGTCTTCGCCGCCGCGACCCAGCGCTACTTCATCGCAAAAAACAACCTGTTCGACACCGTGGTGCTGCTCCTCGTGGCGCTCACGCTGTTCCGCCCCGGCATCTGGCTCGACATGGTGCAGCCGCCTTACAACGAGGCGCTAGGTCCGCAGATTGAGGAAGTTGCCGCAGCGCAGCCGCCAGGCGCCAACCTGCGCCTGGAACTCGTCGGCACCGACTTCAACGATCCGGACAGAAAGCGCTCCATGTACATCGTGATGCCGCTGGAGGATGGCGCGACCGGCGCTGATCGTCTCGCGGGCGGTGGCCTCGACTTCTTCCCCGACGGCGACCAACTGACTGTGGACGAGCCCTTCCCCGGCACCCCGTTCGCCTACCTCGGCCAGGATTTCGACTTCTACGCGGACGAGCCAGTGATCGTCCAAAAGGTCCAAACCCCGGCCGACCGGCTGCCGAAGGAGATTTTCTATATCCCAGCCTTCGCGCTTCTGGCGCTGGTGGTGCTCATGCAGCGCCGCCGGCAGGAAGTGCCAGCGTTCTAACCGATCGGCGCGACGTGGATTTGGACGGGTAGCCCAAATCCCACGACCGCGGAGATGAGCGCCAGGAGAAGCAGAACCGTCGCAAACACAACGTTTGCCAACAGCGACGACCAGAACGAGATCGCAAAGCTGCCTTTGACCGCCTCTTGCACGATCCGCGGCGTGCGCGCCTTGACGACGTCTTCCACGTGATCGGTCGCGATCTGAGACGCTTCTGAGCGATAGGCTTCCAGAACCGCGGCGTTCTGCGTGTCGGCAAAGGCTTTGTGGGCCGCTTCGTCCGGCGCCTGACCGGTGCGCTTGCGATACGAGCGGACCCAATCGCGCTTGGCTTCCTTGTATATCCCGTAGGCGATCAGAGCATGGACCCGCGCTTTCTGATCGGGATGCTCAGGAAGAAGCCGCTCGAAAACGGTGTTGTAAGGGTCGTAGTCAATATCTTCGTTCACTGGCGAAAACTTTCGATGGTCTGGTCACCGCAGATCGATGTCATCAAAGCGTCCACCTTTCTCAGCATTGGCCTCAATGCTGCGACGTTTCACATGAATGGGCCGATGCTCGCGCCAAGCTTGCTGGCCTAACCATTTTCCCCGCTGACAAGCGACAACACCGCGCGGTCACTCCAAACTTGCCCTCGCACGATCAATGTCACCTCGCATTGAGGGCCTGAAGATGCCATATCGCCGTAAGGCAGACAAAGTGCTAACGCGCCCTGGTGTATCGTCTCACGCGCCGCCGCGTTCAGCTTGGGAGAAGCTTTGAGATGCGCAGAAGCAAGAAAATTTCAGTGACCCTGACATCGGGCGTTGTTGCCGTGGCGATGGCCGGTTGCAGCCCCGAGCAGGTGGACATTTCGACCTTCACCAGCGCCGATCAGTGCGCCGCCATGGGTAATTCAATCGACGCGTGCGAAGCCTCGTTCGCCGCCGCACAGGAAAACCACGTGCAGGCGGCCCCGCGCTTTGAGTCTCGGCTCGACTGCGAGGCAGAATTCGGCGCCCAAAACTGCGCGCCCGCCGAAGCGCAGATCGCAGCCATGACCGGTGAAGAGCAGCCCCAGCAGCAACAAGCGAGCGGCGGCAGCTTCTTCATGCCGCTCATGCTCGGCTACATGATGGGCAGCGCGCTCGCGCCCCGCCAAGCGGTCGCCGCACAGCCGCTCTACCGCACCGCAGGCGGCAACTACACCACGCCCGCCGGCACCAACGTCGGCCGCTCGCTGGGCGGCACGCAAACGGTCGCCCGCAGCGCGGTCCGCCCCGCCACGCAGGCCCGCACGGTGAGCCGCGGTGGTTTTGGATCCAACCAAGCTCGCGGCGTGACGTCCTCGCGCGGCTACGGCTCCAGCGGGATGGGCTAACGGGCCACGCCTAATGCAACGACTTGCGACGGAGCCTCGGCCGAACTGGAAACAGATCGTCGAGGCGGAAGGGCTCGTGTGGCACACCGATGAGGTGCCCTACTGGTCCGAAGACCGCTACTACGCGTTCGAAGACCCCGAGGCCGAGGTCATCGAGGCCGCCACCGCCGAGCTCGTCGCCCGCTGCTACGACGCTGTCGACTATGCCGTTGCAAAGCCGGAGCGCCTCGCCAACCTCGGCATCCCGGAGGAGCACCACGCCCTCGTGCGCGGCTCTTGGCAGCGCCAGGACCCCGACCTCATGGGCCGGTTCGACCTGGCTTATTGCGGCGGCGAGGATACCCCCAAGCTCCTGGAATATAACGCCGATACTCCTGCAGCGCTCCTGGAAAGCGCCGTCGTCCAATGGGACTGGCTGGAGGGCAAAGGCCGGCGCGTCGTCACTGACGCCGATCAGGCCAACAGCGTCCACGAAGCTCTGGAAGCCGCCTTCACCAAGCTCGCGGAAATGTCCGGCGGCGGCCTCATGCACTTCGCCGCGCTGCGTGACTATCCCGAAGACGCCGGCACCGCCGATTACGTCGCCGACGTCGCCGGACAGTGCGGCTTCGACGTCGTCGCCATGGACCTGCGCGACATCGGCGTCACCGC
>CAKZYH010000324.1 GCA_937884725.1 uncultured Paracoccaceae bacterium | reverse complement strand
GCGTGGATCAGGCGCCTGGCAGCCGGGTGGCCGCTGGCGGCGATCTGCCCGACATTCCAGACGACCGGGCGCGATGCATCGATATTGGTCGTGCCGATCAGCAGGATGCGGCCATCGCGGTGCGCGGCGGCAAGCTCCGAGACGACCTCTGGCGTGATGTACTGTTCGAACAGCGCTCTGTAGCCTGAGGTGCTGAGGAGGGCGGTGACGCCGAGAGGCGGCCATTTGGGGAAGCCGTAGTAGATGTTGCGGGCTTTCAGCGAGCGGGCGAGGGAGATGTTGGCCGCAGCTGTGGCGGGTCCGGTGGAGACCACCAAATCGGCCGACCGCGGCAGGTCGCCCTCGAAGGAGGCGAAGCGCTTGGGTTGGGAGCCGCCCAACCCTATTGCGGCGCGCAGCCGCGCCAGCCGGCGCGAGGAGGTTGGCACTTCGCGCATGGCGACCCAGACGGCGTGGGTGGGACCAAGGCGTGACAACGCCAGAACGATCCCCTCGGATGACCTGTCGTGTCCGGCAACGCCGTCGGAGAGGACCACGACCTGCCTCAGCGCCAGTGCTCCTCGATCCAGGGGGTCGGCCTGATCTGTTTGCGCAGCCGCTTGTACCATTTGTCCTCCGGCCAGACGCCGTCGCGGGCATGGTCGGGATGGGGGTAGCCGGTGAAGCAGACCACCCTGGTGTCTGGCGGGAGCGCAGCGGGGCGCACGTAGTTGAGCGGGAATTTAGGCACCAGCGTGTGTTTGAAGCTGACGCACCAATCGGGCGGCCAGAACACGCGTGAGGATATGGTGCGCGACTGGAAGGTTTGGCTGTTGGGATGGCGACCGACCGTGCCGGCGGGATCGGCCATCAGCGTGTCGTAGACTTCCTGGTGGCTACCGGCATCGAGCCGGAAAACGCTGGTGTTGCCGATGCCGCTGCCGGGCTGCGTCCAGTTTTCTATCACGCAGTAGCTGGCGTCAGGGGCGTGGTCGAAGAAGCCGTCGATGCTGCCGGTGATGACAACATCAAGGTCGATGAACAAGAAGCGGCCGGTGAGCCCGCTGGGTGCGGCTTGGGTGAGACCGATTTTGCGCCACGCTTTGTTGATGTGGCTGGGGGGCAGGTCGATGTGCGGCAGCGGCAGGGTTTCGATGCCGTCCGACAACCCGTCGGTGTTGTCGGTGAAGCAGATGAAACGCAGCGGGCGGGCGGTGTTGCGCGACACCATGCTGAAAAGCGTGTTGGCGTAGTCGGCGCCGTACTTCTCGCCCCACTTCATGCATACGACTGTCTGCGGTTCGTTCATGGGGCGCTCTTACAGCAACCGCCGCGCGCTTGGGGAGATGGCGCTGTCAATTTCGGCGTGCTGCGGGACTCATTATCGCGCGAGTGCGGCAATGTCGCTGCGGGATGCTGCTTCCGGGGGCGCTCGGCTTGCGCATTTGTGGGCCGGATTGCATAGCCATTTTCATGGCAATCATGCGCTGGATTAGTGCCATGGGCACTCGCATCATCGCGGCTTCCGTGATGTTGGCGCTGCTCATGCCGGGGATCACTGAAGCGCTGCGACCGTTTCTGGGCGTGTGTGTGGTGACGATGCTCATCGTGTCACTGTTGCGGGTCGATTATGGCGCTTTTCTGGGCCGGCTGAAGCAGCCGGTGCGGGCGGTGAGCGGGGCGGTTTGGATTACCGTTCTCATCCCCGTTTTGGCTCTCGGGACCGCGACGCTCGCGGGGGCGGACGCGGCAATTATCCTGGTGGTGCTGTTTTTGTTTTGCTCGCCGCCGCCGATTGTGTCCGCGCCGGCGTTTGCGATGCTGATGGGGCTCGACGGTGCGCTGGTGCTGGCGGTGATGCTGCTCGCAACCATTGCGATGCCGATCACTGCGTCCCTGACGGCGGCAGCGTTCGTGCCCGACTTGCCGCTCGACGCGGTGTCGTTGGCGTTGCGGCTCGCGGGGATGATCGCGGTGGCGTTCGTGGTTGCGACGGTGCTGCGGCGCTGGTTCGGTGCGCAGCGGATTGCCGATGCAAAGCCTGCTTTCGACACGATCAGTGTGGTGATCGCGGTGGTGTTCGCGCTGGGCGCCATGGACGGTGTCGGGGCCGCGCTGGTGAGCGATCCGGGTTTCACGCTGCTGGCGGCCCTTGGCGCGTTTTTGTTTATGCTGGGCCAGATCGCGCTCACCTACGCGCTGTTTCGCCCGCTCGTTGGGGCGGACGCTGTGGCGATTGGCTATGCGGCTGGCAATCGAAATGCCGGCCTATTTGTGGCCGCGCTCGGCCTTACCGACATTGACCCGACGGTCTGGCTGTTCTTTGCGCTCAGCCAGGTGCCCATTTTCCTGTTTCCGCTCATCTTGCAGCCCATCGGCCGCCGCCTCTCTGCGAGGTCCGCCGCCGCACCCGGAGTATCGCCGTGATCCCGCGCTATAGCCGCGCCGAGATGGCCAACATTTGGTCGCCCGACACGAAGTTTCGCATTTGGTTTGAGATCGAGTCCCACGCTGCGGACGCGATGGCGGCGAGCGGGCAGATCCCGCAGTCGGCGGCGGACGTCATTCGTGAAAAGGGTGGCGCGGCGGTCTTCGATGTGGCGCGGATCGACGCCATTGAGCGCGAGACCAAGCACGACGTCATCGCGTTTCTGACGCACCTTGCTGAGATCGTTGGCCCAGACGCGCGCTTTGTGCACCAGGGGATGACGTCATCGGACATCTTGGACACCACGCTGGCGGTGCAGATGACGCGTGCGGCGGATCTTTTGATCACCGATGTGGAGAAGCTGCTCGCGGTGCTGAAGCGGCGTGCGCTGGAGCACAAGCGCACGGCCACCATGGGTCGTAGCCACGGGATCCACGGGGAGCCGACCACCTTTGGACTGAAGCTCGCGCAGGCCTACGCCGAGTTTGACCGGAACCGCACGCGGCTGATTGCGGCGCGGGCTGAGGTTGCCACGTGCGCCATTTCGGGCGCGATGGGGACGTTTGCGCACATCGATCCGGCGGTGGAGGCGCATGTGGCGGCGCAGATGGGGCTGACGATTGAGCCGATCTCCACGCAGGTGATCCCCCGCGACAGGCACGCGGCGTACTTCGCGGCGCTGGGTGTTGTCGCAAGTTCTGTGGAGCGGCTTGCGACCGAGGTGCGGCATCTGCAGCGCACGGAAGTCGGCGAGGCGGAGGAGGCGTTTGGCAGCGGGCAGAAAGGCTCGTCCGCCATGCCGCACAAGAAGAACCCCGTGCTGACCGAAAACCTCACCGGTTTGGCGCGGATGGTGCGCGCTTATGTGACGCCGGCGCTGGAGAACGTGGCGCTCTGGCATGAGCGCGATATCTCTCACTCCTCGGTGGAGCGGATGATTGGCCCGGACGCGACTGTGACGCTCGATTTCGCGCTGGTTCGGCTTGCTGGGGTGATGGACGGGCTGGTCGTGAACGCGGACCGGATGGCCGAGAACCTTGCGATGCTGGGTGGTTTACATCACTCGCAGCAGCTTTTGCTGGCCCTCACGGTCGCGGGTGTGAGCCGGGAGGACGCCTACCGCATGGTGCAGCGCAACGCGATGGCAGCGCACCAGGGCAGTGGGCGGTTTCGCGACCTGGTGCTTGCCGATGACGAGATCGTCGGTAGGTTAACGAAAGACGCAATTGACGCCGCGTTCGATGAGGCGTCCCATCTTCGCCACGTGGACACGATCTTTTCGCGCGTGTTTGGGGATGAGCAGAGCTGAAGGGGGAGCGCATGCTTCGGCTGATTTTGACGGCAATGGTGGTGGTGGCGGCCTCGCAGACAGCGACCGCGCAGGTCGATACCTTCAACGATATCAATAATATCCGTAAGGCGACGCCAACCTGCCAAGCAAACCCGAACTCGCCGATCCGCGGCCGAGTGTCGGGCAATACAACGGGAGCTTTGGATCAGACGATCCCGGTGTCGTTCGTTGGGTGCTTTAAGACGATGCGAGAATGCGACCGGTGGCGGGGGCAGGCAAGCCGGATCATCGATTCCACCATCATCCAGTATTCCTGCGAGCCGCGTTAGGCTTTGCCGGACGCTCCGGCGGCGGGTGGGCGCGGTCTGTTGACTGCGCTCATGGTTCGGTTCGCGCTTTAGACCCTCGTTAGCCTGAAACGGGCATGATCGCTGCCGCAGGAGGCGATCATGGCAGCATCAAACAATGCCGACCGCGCGAAGCGGGCGCGGCTGCAGTCAATCCTTGATGGGAACGACCCTCAGTTTGGCTTCGCCGTTGGCCTGACGATCCAAGTGCTCATCATCTTGTCGGCGCTGTCCATCGCGCTCGAGACGCTGCCCAACCTGCCGGAATGGTTCCGCACTGTGTTGTGGGTGGAAGAGGCGATCATCGTCGCGCTGTTCAGCGCCGAGTATGCGGCGCGGATTTATGCAGCGCCGTCGCGTCGTCGGTACATTTTCAGCGCGTTTGGGATCATCGATCTGATGGCCATTTTGCCAAGCCTCCTGTTCATAGGGCTCGACTTGCGCGCTGTGCGGGCGCTGCGCGTTTTGAGGCTACTCTCACTCTTCAAGCTGATGCGCTACCAGGCGGCGCTGAACCGTATGGGGCGCGCTTGCGTCAGCGTAGCGCCGGAGATGATGGTCTTTCTCATCATCGCGTCGATCATTTTGTATCTGACGGCGTGCGGCATCTATTTCTTCGAGAATCCCGTGCAGCCCGAGGCGTTTGCCTCGATCTTCCATTCGCTGTGGTGGGCGGTGGTCACGCTGACGACGGTTGGGTATGGCGATGTGTACCCGGTGACCGTGGCGGGGCGGATCTTTACCGGGATTGTCGTGCTTCTCGCCCTTGGGATTATTGCGTTTCCCACCGGCCTCATCGCCGCGGCGCTGGCTGAGGACCGTCAGGCGTCGCGCTCTAACGGCGAGGAGACCAAGTAGAGCGCGAGGCACAGGAGCTGCGGCTGGTGCGAGCCTCAGAGGACGTCGAGGAACACCTGGATGATAATGGCGTTGGCAAGGTCCACGAAGAAGGCTGAGACCAGCGGCAGGATGATGAAGGACATCGGCGAGGGGCCGTAACGCTTGGTGACGGCCGTCATGTTGGCGATTGCGGTTGGCGTTGCGCCGAGGCCAAACCCGCCGAAACCTGCGCCCAGGACGGCAGCGCGGTAGGTGCGGCCCATCATCGGGTAGAGCACAAGGATGCAGAACGCGATTGTCATCGCGACTTGCGCTCCGAGGATGATGAACAGTGGGCCGGCGAGATCCGCCAGCGCCCAAAGTTGCAGGCTCATCAACGATATCGCCAGGAAGACGCTGAGCGAGAACTCCGACACCAGTGCCAGGATTGGCGTCCCCGTCACGACCGGGAGCGAGGGAAACAGCCTCGGCTGGATGTTGGCGATCAGGATGCCAAAGATCAGGCACGGCACGAAGAGCGGCAGTTTCAGGCCGGCTTCGTCGATGGCGGCGTGGGCGGTAAAGCCCAGGATGATCGCAACGTTCACTGTCAGCAGGACGCGCATGAAGCCGACATAGTCGAGCGTTGCGAGCTCCTGTTTCTGAAATGGGACACCGACGATGGGCGCGGCGTCCTCGTCGCGCGGCTCGAGCTTGTCGCGGCTGATCAGGTATTTGGCGATGGGGCCACCGATAAGCGCTGCGAGGATGAGGCCGACTGTTGCCGCGGCAACGCCCATTTCTACAGCGCCCTTCACGCCGCGCGCGGCAACCTCCGGCCCCCAAGCGATGGCTGTGCCGTGGCCACCGACGAGCGAGGCGGAACCCAACAGAACCGCCGCGGCGCTGGGTAGCCCCAACGACGTCACGCCGATGAGCGCGACGATGTTTTGCAGGATCATGTAGCCGATGGTGAGCCCAAGGAGGATCATGAGTGGCTTGCCGCCCCGCACAAGATCGGCAAAGCGCGCGTTGAGGCCGATGGTGGTGAAGAAGACCACAAGCAGCGTGTTCCGGGTCCCGAACTCAAACTCGATCGTTGTGGCGAACACGACGAAGATGGCCCACACGCCGATCGCCACGAAAAGGCCGCCGGAGACGGCCTCGGGAATGTTGAAGTTTTGCAGGGGCTTGAAGCGACGCGTCAGGAACGCCCCGATGAAATAGACGGCCATGCCGATTGTGAATGTGACGAAGTCCGGGATTTGAACGACGTGTTCCATCCGACGCCTTTTTTCATGGACACAACGGGCCGTCAGTGCGCCCGTTCCTCATGTCGCCTGCGGCAACGCGTAGGGCAGCGCTGGTGAAGACGCTTAAAGCGGATCGATCGGCGCGCGTCAGCCGCTTGCGCGAGACAGGTTGGCTGCTGCCCACGCAGGCATGAGCACGGGCAGCGGGTGGCGAGCGCGTTGCATGGTGGCTTTTGCGGCCGTCGCGATCCACCTGCTGAGGATCGACCGGTGAGTGCCGGTTGAACGCGTTGTGCGGAGGGGTTCTCACATGAGGGTTGGATGGCGCGTGGCTCGTGTCGCACTGGCCAAGTGCGGATGAAGCAGTGTAGGGCGAACCATGGGCTGCGTCCGCGCCCGCAAGCCGGAGTGCTGCAGTAAGACCTCATGGCCGCCCTTAACTCAGCCCTGTTCATCGCGTTTGCCGCCTGCCTCTTAGGGGGCGCCGTCGCTGTGTTGTTGTTGCGCGACATGGTGCGGGCGGCGCTGTTTTTGGTGCTGGCGGCACTGAGTTGCGCGGCGCTTTGCGCGCTGCTCGGTCACCAATATTTGGCGCTGTTTTTGGTGCTGGGGTACGCGTGCACGACGCTCGCCATGCTCGGACTCAGCGCGCTGTGCTTCACCGGCAATGGCGGGGACGACACCCATGCGCCGGCCTATTGGCGCCCTGCGGCCGCGGTTGTCGGGCTTATTGTGGCGGCGGAGGTGATGCTGCTGGTTGTGTTTGGCGATCAGCCCGCGATTCAGCCCGCGTCGTCGCGATCGATCGCAAAGCTGAGCGCCGGACAACTCGTACAGTACTGGCCGCAGGCGCTTCTGGCTGGTCTTGTGGTTTTGACCGGGCTTGTGGGAGCCGCGGTGATTGCGTTTCGGCAGGATGTGGCCGAGATGGACTTTAACGCGTACGAGCCGAATGAGGGCCTTGTGCTGAGGGACGTGGCGCGCAGCGGGGCTGACGCGCAATGACGCTCATGGCTGCGTGTCTTGTGGTGTCGAGTTGCCTATTCGCGCTGGGGATCGTTGGTGCGCTCCTGGCGCGATCCAGTGCGCTCGCGCTGATGATGAGCGTTCAACTGGTTTTGCTTGGTGCCGGCCTCAACTTTGCAGCCTTTGCCGTGGGGCGTGACGATCCCACCGGCATTGTCTTGGCGGTTCTGGCGTTCGTGGTTGCTTTTGCGCAGGTGCTCTTGTTCGGCGCGCTGCTGTTCGCGGTGTTGCGCAACAATGACAGCGTTTCCCTTCGCGTGATCAACATCTTACGGGACTGACGATGGTCGAACTCATCCTGTTTTTGCCGCTGATCAGCGCGGCCCTCGCGCTTGCAGCGTCGAATGTGATCGGGGCGCGCACGGGGATGGTGATCTCGCTGGCGCTGATGACTGTCGCAGCATTGCTGTCATGGCTGATTGCGTTCTCGGTGACGTTCGGCGGGGGAGGCACCGATCAGATCGTGATCGGCGAGTGGTTCGTTGCCGGCGACCTGGACGTGGCGTGGACGCTGCGCCTCGATGCGTTGTCGGCGGTATTTTTCGTGATCATCACGACGTTGTGCGCGCTCGCCCAGCTATATGCGCTTGGCGCTATGGCCGATGGGCCGCGTGGCTTTTGGTTCAACGGATGCCTGTCGCTGCTGGCTTTTGCGCTCCTCTTGTTGGTCAGCGCGGACAACTTTGCGCAGCTCTTCTTTGGCTGGGAGGGGGCGCTCGCCGCAGCGTTCATGCTGATCGCGTTTGAGCCGGAGCAGCGCACCGCGAGCTCGGCGCCGTCGATGTTTGTGGCCATCCACCGTGTCGGGAGCATTGCGATTCTGCTCGCCATCGGTGCTGTGCTGATGACGACCGGCTCGCTCAACTTCAACGACCTTTTTGCGGCAGTGCCGCTTCTTGCCGACGAGCCGTCCGGCGTTCTGGGGTTGTCGGTGCTGACGGCGATCAGTGTGCTGTTTGCCATCACGATTTTGGTGCGGGCGGGCCAGGTTTTTGTGCACGGATGGTGGAGTGCGGCGGCGACGGCTCCGATCACGGCAGCGGCGGTGATTGCCATGGTAGGTGCGGGTTCCGCTGCGGTGTTCCTCGCAGCGCGGCTCTCGCCGTTGTGGGAATTCTCGTCGACCGCCGGGGCGGTTTTTGTGGTGTTTGGCGCGCTGACGGCGGTGCTTGCCGCCGCCGCTGCCGGGGCGCAGCAAGACACACGCATGGTAGGGGCGTTTGCAGCCTCCTCGCAGCTCGGCGTGGTTCTCCTCGCGGTAGGGGTGGGGGCCTACGGTGTGGCGGTGCTGCACTTCATAGCGGCCGCTGTCGGGATGATGCTCTTGAAGTTGGTGATGGGCTCGGTCGCGAAGGCTCTGCAGGGCGAGTATGATTTGCGGCGGATGGGGGGGCTCTGGCGCCAGCTGCCGTTCACCCACGCTTTGGCTTTGGTAGCGGTGTTGTCGTTGACGGGGCTGCCGTTCACGACGGGTCAGATTTCCCGAGAGTTGATAGCGTCGGCGGCGTTCGATAGCGGCGGGTTTTTGGGGCTGGCGGCTTACGCGCTGTTGCTTGTGACCGCGTTTTTGACAGCGCTGTTTGGCTGGCGCCTCATTTTCCTGACCTTTTACGGCAAGCAGCGGGCTGGCTTGGATACGATGAAGGCGGTTCGTGAACCGTCCATCGCAATGAGTGTGGCGATGGTGCCGCTGGCCATTTGTGCGCTGGCCGTTGGGCTGGCACTTGCGCCAGCGATGCAGGCGACGGACGGCGCGTTTTGGGGCGGCTCGCTGTTCTCGTTGGTGCCCCGGGATCTGAGCGATACGCCCTTCTTGGTGGTGGCTGTCCCGGTCGTCGTATCGGCGCTTGGGACGGTGCTGGCGGTGGTGCGCTTTTGGGGGCCGGCGCACCGCGGGCAGGCCGGCGGCAGTCCAATCGGAGCCTCTGTGCGCGCCGCGGCCCAGATGGGGACGCAGTACAAAACGTTGGTCGTCTTGCCGGCGATGGCGGTTGGCCAGCGATTGTGGTGGCTGGATAGCCGCGTCATCGACCGGCTTGGCGCTGAAAAGGTGCCGACCACAGCGCGCCAATCATCCAAAGCGGTGGGGCGGATGCAGTCGGGTTATCTTTATCACTACGTGTTTGTCATGATTGCGGGACTTGCGGTGGTGCTCGCGCTCATGCTCGCGTCTGCCCAGGGCTTCCTGTAAGCCCACCGGCGCGTATGGGACGCTGTTCTTATGGCTGATTGGCCAATTCTGTCGATATTGATTTTCTTGCCGCTGGTGGGCGTAGCGTTCATCCTCCTGGTGCGCGGCACTGACCCAGCGTCGGTGGAGAATATTCGCCGCGTTGCGTTGATCACCACCGCGTTCAACTTCGCGGCGTCGCTTGCCCTTTGGGTCCTGTTCGATCCGGCGGAGCCTGCCTTTCAGTTTGTCGAGAAACGCGCCTGGATCGCTGGATTGGCGAACTATCATGTGGGCGTGGACGGCATCTCCATGCCGTTTGTGGTGCTGGTGGCAGCCTTGATGCCCTTTTGCGTGCTCGTGTCCTACACGAAGGTCACCGACCGTGTGCGGCAGTTCATGGTGGCGCTGCTTGTTCTTGAAACGCTCCTGATCGGTGCATTCTGCGCGCTGGACCTGGTGCTGTTTTACATATTCTTTGCTGGCAGCGCGTTGCCTTTGCTGGTCATTATCGGCGGCTGGGGGGGCGTCCGCCGGATTTCCGCGGCTTACAAGTTCTTTCAGTTTTCGCTGGCCTCGTCGGGTGTGCTTTTACTGTCGCTCATCGCACTCTTTTTCGCGGGCGAGACTAGCGACATCGTGGCGCTCCAAGAGCTAGATTTCTCCGAGGGGCTGCAGCTATGGCTATGGCTTGCGTTATTCGTCGCGTTCGCGATCGCCATGGCGCTGTGGCCGGTGCACACCTGGATGGTCGATGCGGTGGCTGAGGCGCCGGCTGCGGCAGCGGCGTTGGTCTGCGCCGTTGGTGTGAAGCTGGGATTTTATGGCTTTGCCCGGCTGGTGTTGCCGCTCTTTCCAGCGGCGTCGGCCGATCTCAGTTGGC
>CAKZYH010000323.1 GCA_937884725.1 uncultured Paracoccaceae bacterium | reverse complement strand
CAGCGAGGGCGGGGTCGATCCAGCCGACATTCCCGTCGGTCCTGCGATACACCACGTTCAGCGTGTCGTTAGACGCGTTGCGAAACATGAGCGCTGGAGCCTCGATCAAATCCAACTGAAGAACGGCCATTCCTACGGTCATCGTTTTAATCGCTGTGGGCGTTTCCGCTACCACCAGCGGTGCGTAATTTTCCGGCACATCGTCGTCTTCCTCCGGTCCGGCGAGGACAGCTTCGTTGGCCATCACTGCTGGCATAACAGTCTTGGGTGCGCCTTGGTGGGCGCGCAGCCGGCGCTTGTAGCGGCGCAATCGCTTGTCGATCTTCTCGGCCGATTCTTCAAACGCCTGCGTGGGGTCGTGCGCGTTGGCGGACGCGCGCAGCACGACGCCGGTGTCCAGATGCACCGTGCAATCACTTTCAAAACCCGCGCCCGATTTCGTCAGCGTGACGTTCGCTGTGGAGCCGCCGTCGAAATATTTTTCCAACGACGCGTCGAGCCGTTCGCTGATGCGCGCGCGCAGCGCATCGCCCACGTCCATGTGCTTACCGGCAATTTTCAGCGACATTTCAGCCTCACCAAGCTAGTTGCCGACCAACCCTAGGCCGACAAAAGGGGCTCGCGGAAGCCATTTTGTGACGCCGCGATGTCCGCAAGCCCCGGTGATGTGGGTTGTTACTGTGCCGTCATTCCCGCCTGCAGCGTTTGGTGACGGGCCAGTCTCCGCCGTTCCACCGACGAGGGAATGTTCATCGCCTCGCGGTATTTGGCGACGGTGCGCCGGGCGATGACGATGCCGTTCGACTTCAAAAGCTTCACGATTTCATCGTCTGAGCGGATGTTCTGAGAGCACTCATCGTCCACCAGCGATTTGATTTTCGAGCGGACGAGATCGGCCGAGACGGCGCCGTCGGTGGTGTCGATGGCAACCGCGAAGAACGCACGGAAGGGGAAAATGCCGCGGTCGGACGCGAGCGCCTTGTGGGAGACGACGCGGCTCACGGTGCTTTCGTGCATCCCGATATCTTCGGCAACTTCACGCAACGTCAGCGGTTTTACGTGCGTCGCCGTGCCGTCGAAAAACTCACGCTGACGCTTCACGATGGCGCTTGCGACTTTGACGATCGTGCGGGCGCGTTGGTCGAGTGAGCGCGTCAGCCAGTGGGCTGAGCGCATGCACTGGTTGGCAAACGTCATGGCGCTTTGGTCGCCGGTTGCCGCGATCTCAGCGTGATATTCAGCGTCGATCAGAACCTTGGGCAGCCGCGTGGTGTCGAGCGCCACATGGTAGCCGCCATCGGCTTGCCGGCGCACGATCACCTCGGGCTCCAAGGCCTGGACCGGTGTTGTGTCGAAGGCGAGGCCGGGCCGTGGGTCGAGCGATTTGAGCTTGGCCATGACGTCAAACACGTCGGCTTCGCCGCAATTGGCAAGCTCGGACAGGCGGCGCACATCGCGGCGCGCGGCGAGCTGCAGGTTGTCGAGGACGTGGCTCGCGGTTGAGCAGAGCTGGCCTTTGTCCATGAGCTGTAGCGCGAGGCATTCGTTCAGCGAGCGGGCAAACAGTCCAGCCGGGCTGAGGCCTTGCAGCGCCTCCAGGGTGTCTTCCACGTCTGCGGGTGACACGCCGAGGGAGGCGACGGTTTCTTCGACGATCTCGGGGTCGAGCCGTCCTTCTTCGCTGAGCGAATCGATCAGGTACATCGCAATGTGGCGGCCTGTGTCGTCCAGCTTCAGGCTCGCCAGCTGGCCAATGCAGTGGGCTCTGAGCGACGGGCGTTCGGCGACGCGGGCAATGGCGTCTCCTTCGATCCGGGCAAAGCCGTCGCGCGGCGCGCTCACCTTGCCGTCCCTGCGGGACGTGAGCGTGAGGAGCGGATTGCGGTCGACTTCATCGCGGACCGCTGCTTCAAGCTCCAGATTGGACATCTGAAGGAGCTTGATCGCCTGCATCAGTTGAGGCGTCATGGCGAGAGTTTGCCGCTGCGCCTGAACGAGCCTTAGCGAAAGCGTCACTATGCGAACCTCCGGCACGTTGTTTGCATAGTGAATGAAGCGTAAAAGTGGCTCGTGTCAAAGCCATAACGGCGTTTTTTTAGGCAAGCCTAAAAATTGCGCATTCTGCCTATAACCTGAACTGCTCGCCTAGGTAGAGCCGGCGCACGTCCTGATTGTTGATTACGTCGTCAGCACTGCCCTCAGCCAGCACAGCTCCGTCCGCAATGATCGTCGCACGGTCAATCAGACCCAGAGTCTCCCGCACATTGTGGTCGGTGATCAAAACGCCGATCCCGCGGTGGGTGAGATGGCGCACCAGCGCTTGAATGTCAGAGACTGCGATCGGGTCAACGCCTGCAAACGGCTCGTCGAGCAGCATAAAGTCCGGCCGGGCAGCGAGCGCGCGGGCAATTTCCACGCGCCGGCGCTCACCGCCAGACAGCGCGGTGGCGGGGCTATCGGCAAGACGCGTGAGGCCAAACTCGTCGAGCAGCTCGGCCAAAGCGTCTTGGCGGGCGGCCCGGTCCGGCTCCGACAGCTGCAGGATGGCCATCACATTTTGGGCAACTGTCAGCCCGCGAAAGATCGACGCTTCCTGGGGCAGATAACCGATGCCAAGACGCGCCCGGCGGTACATGGGAAGCTTCGTGACGTCGAACCCATCAAGCGTGATCGATCCAGAGTCCGGCTTGATGAGCCCCGTGATCATGTAAAACACGGTGGTTTTGCCCGCGCCGTTCGGGCCCAACAGGCCGACAGTCTCGCCCTGGCGCACAGTCAGCGAGACTTCGCGCACCACGCGGCGGCGGCCATAGCTCTTGGCGAGCGCCGTCGCCGCGAGGCCAGCGGGCTCGGTAGCGACGTCCGTGGCCGCGGCAGTGAGGCGTTGATCCATAGTCATGGCCTTGATTGGGCGGCCAATCACCGCCACCACCTGTAATGTGCCCGATGTGGATGAAAATTTCATCCATCCCAAGAGGCACCCCACTATGTGGGTGGGATATGCCCACATCCGATGGCATTGATGAGAGGAATGTTCGCGTGGCCACCGCCAAGCAGCCCAATGGTCTTTTAAAGCTTGCCCTCGAACTGGGACCGCTGGTCACGTTCTTCGCGGTCAACAACCGCGCCAAGGTCTGGGATTTGTCCGATTTTGGTGTGTTTCGCGGCGCCCCGCCGGACCAGGTCGCGATCCTTGCCGCAACGCTCGCCTTCATGATCGCGACGGTGATCGCGCTGCTCATTTCGCTGGCGCTCTACCGCACAATCCCAGTGATGCCGCTTGTGTCGGGCATTGTCGTGGTCGTATTTGGTGGGCTCACACTGTATTTGCAGAACGATCTCTTCATTAAGATGAAGCCAACGATCGTTAATTCGCTCTTCGCATTCGTGCTTTTGACCGCTTTGCTGGTCTTTCGTCGACCTCTTCTCAGGTTTGTATTTGACTCAGTCATCGAGCTCGATGATGAGGGATGGCGGATATTAACTCTACGCTGGGGGTTGTTCTTCGTATTCCTCGCGGTTCTCAATGAGGTCATCTGGCGCGGGTTCTCGACCGACTTTTGGGTCTCGTTCAAGGTCTTCGGTGTCATGCCGATCACAATCGCATTCGCGCTCAGCCAATTCCCGCTGATGCGAAGGCACGCCATCGACGATGATGAGGAAGACGAGGAGGATGAAGACGACGAAGAGGACGACGATGCCCCGGACAGCCTGCGGGCGGATACCATGCGCGAGGAAGCGCGCTCGTGAGCGCGCTTGAGCTCAAGATCCCGCCTCCAGTCTGGTTTATCGCATCGCTGGTCATCGCCTATGGCCTTGACTGGCTGACGCCGGGTGCGCGGCTCTCGGTCGCAGGCCTGCCGCAAATCGGCGTCGTCATCGCGATTGTGAGCGTTCTGTTTGCCCTCGCCGCAATTCGCGCCTTCCGCCGCCATGAGACAACGATCCACCCCACCCACCCCGGAAAAACCACGGCGCTGGTGATGGAAGGGCCGTTTCGGCTCAGCCGAAATCCCATGTACCTCGGTCTGGTCGGCGTGCTCCTGGCGGCGGTGTGCTCGCTGCAAAACCCGGTGTCGCTGGTCGCAGTGCCCTTTTTGGTGTGGGCGGTTATGCGCTTTCAGATCATCCCCGAAGAGCGGATTTTGGCGGCAAATTTCGGCGAACCCTATGCCGATTATTGCCGCCGTGTGCCCCGCTGGTTGATCGTTTAGAGCGCGGTGGCGCGCACGCGGTCCGCTTGGAAACGTCCGCCCCCGATGCTTCGATCGTCATCGAAGCGTCGAGACTCCGGAATATCCCAAGGTGCGCGCCGAGCCTCGGCGTCAGCGTCTTCGCGCGACACTCCAATGTCTGCGAGCGCCTCGTCGCTCAAATGTGCGAGCGCGCGCCGCTCCGCCGAGATGTCGATCAACCGCCGCATTGTGCGGATGAGGAGGGGAACAAGATGTATCTGGACCATGGGACCGTCTCCGTCGCTGTGACTGGTCCATTGTGTGCGCTGGAGCGGGCCGACGTTTCGTCCCGGATCGAAGCATGAAAGAGGGGCCGAACATTGCGCGGATCGCGGCGCTGATCGGCGATCCCGCCCGTGCCAACATTTTGAGCGCGCTGATGGCGGGCAAAGCGCTGACGGCAAGCGAGCTTGCCGAAGAAGCGGGCGTGACGCCGCAGACTGCGTCCTCGCACCTTGCGAAGCTGGAAGCCGGCTCACTCGTCATGCCGCGCAAGCAGGGGCGCCACAAATATTTCGCCCTCGCCAGCGACGATGTGGCGGCGTTGCTCGAAAGCTTGGATGGGGTGGCTGCTGCGCGGGGGCTGACGCGCACACGTACTGGGCCACGCGATCCTGCGCTGCGCGATTGCCGCGTGTGCTATAACCACCTCGCTGGCCACCGCGCCGTTGCCATGTTCGATGCAATGGTGGCCGCCGGCCATCTCGACCGCTCCGCCGGTCTGTCGCTGACCCCTTCCGGGCACGATTTTGTCGCCGGACTCGGTGTCGATACGGCTCAGCACGCCGGCGGCCAGTTCGTCGCTGAGTGCCTCGATTGGTCGGAGCGCCGCTCGCATCTTGGCGGTTGGTTGTCGCGGGCGCTGTTTTCCCGCTTCGAGGCCATGGGATGGCTCCGTCGCGGACAGGGGACGCGCCTGGTTCGTTTCACGCCCGATGGGATGCGCCAGTTCAATGGTGCGTTCCGGATCAACGCGTAGACCGCTTCCCCGATGACTATTCACGGTCATTGGATCAGGAAGCGGTCTAGATTCAAAGCGACGAGCAATTTGGCTTTCGAATGGCCGTGCACGGTCATTCGAAAATTGGTCTAGCTCGCGCAGATGCTAGAAGGCCGCGGGGTCAAGTTCGACGTCGCGGGCGACGCCAGGTGCGTTAGGTTGTCCCCCACCGCTCTTCGTTCGCTTCGATGGCGGCAATGCGATCTTCGCTTGGTGGGTGGCTGCGCAGCCATGCCGGCGGGCCGGAGCCGTGCGCTGCGGTCATCCTGTCGAGCTTGTGGAACAGGGTCTTTTGGCCCGCGGTCCCAATGCCCGACTTGATCAGCAGCGCTGTTGCGTATTCATCGGCCTCATACTCGTCCGTGCGCGACAAGCGCGCGGTGAGCATTGAGGCGACCGCGCCGACGATCATTGGCCCGACGAATGGGACAAAGCGCGACAACACCAGCGCGCCCCCCGTTTGCATCGCCTGCGCGACACCAAAGCTGATCATCCGCCGCTTGGAGTGGCCGAGCGCCACGTGCCCCAGCTCGTGCGCGACAACGCTCGCCAGTTCATCGGCGCTGAACGCCCCAGATCGGAACTTTTGGTAAAATCCGCGGGTGATGAAGATACGCCCGTCCGGTGCGGCAAGACCATTTACCTGATCGACGTCATAAATGTTGACCGGGATGGTCGGCAGCTCGAGCGCGTCGGCCATGCGGGAAAAGTGTGCCTGAAGGGCGCTGTCCCGGAGAGGGCTCGAGCGCTTATCCAGCTCCGTCTTAGTGGACGCGATGGACGCGCGCGCGGCGAACACCGTGTACGCGAGGGTGAGGATGACGACGAGCGCTATACCGTGCATGCACGAGAAGTGGCGGCGCGTCGATGGCCGAACAAGAGGCGCGCCCGGGACCCATCGCCACGCTAGCCATAGCGTTCCACGAAGGCCTGGAGGATTTTTGGGGGATGCCGCGCATCGGCTGCGTAGGCTTGGGCCGTCAGGCGCTGCGCATCTTCCGGCGGAAAATAGCCACGGTGCAGGTACACCCTGATACGCTCGGCAAACACGGCGCCATCGGCCTCTGGGTGAAACTGTGTAGCATACACGTTTTGGCCGTGCCGGATCATCTGAAACGGGCAGTTGTCCGCGCCGACGAGGTGCACGCAGCCGTCGGGAAGCTCTTGCGTTGCCTCCTTGTGGCCGACCAGCGCGGTAAAGCCAGCCGGTAGGTCGCTCAGCAGCGGATCCTGTCGCCCTTCGTCTGTCAGGTAGACTTCCGCGGGTCCGACAGGCTCGCTCCAGCGGCGCTTTGAGACTTCCGCGCCCAGATGATGGGCCAGCACCGAGATGCCGTAGCAGCACCCCAAAAACGGGGTGTCGCGGGCGACGATGTCCGGCATCAGCGACAAGATCGTGGCCTGTGCGCGCGCTTCGGGTTCGCGTTGGCTAGCGGGATCATCGCTGACGCAGCCGGGGCCGCCGCCGACAATCACCCCGGCATAGTCGTCGAGGGCGAGGTTTTCGGGCAGCGGATCGCGCTCGACGCGGATCCGGTGGGTCCGGGCCGGGTCGATCCCGCCTTTGTCGAGGAAGGCTGCAAACTCCCCGTCGGCGGCATCGTCTTCAGGGCGGAGCTGCAGAATGAGAAAGGGACGCATCGCCAGAAGCTAGAGCACTGCGGGCTCAGACGGAACCGCGTGATGGCCTTCGGGCGACCGCAACCGCCCCGGGGATTTACGACGGCGTAGCACCTGCTTCGCCGTCGCTTTGATCTAGGCCCGGCGGTTCTGGCGGTTCTCGATCAAATCATCCACCACCGCCGGCTCAGCCAACGTGGACGTGTCGCCCAGCGCGCCGAAATCGTCCTCCGCGATCTTGCGCAAAATGCGGCGCATGATCTTGCCGGATCGAGTTTTCGGCAGGCCCGGCGCCCACTGGATGAGGTCGGGCTTGGCGATGGGCCCGATCTCGGTGCGCACCCAATCGGACAGCTCCTTTTTGAGTGCGTCCGACGGCTCGCGGTTGTTCATCAGCGTCACGTAGCAATAGATGCCCTGGCCCTTGATGTCGTGTGGGTAGCCGACAACCGCCGCTTCCGACACTGCTTCGTGCGCCACCAGCGCCGACTCCACTTCCGCAGTGCCCATGCGGTGGCCCGACACGTTGATCACGTCGTCCACGCGGCCGGTGATCCAGTAGTATCCATCCTCGTCGCGCCGGCATCCGTCGCCGGTGAAATAGGTGCCCGGATACTGCTGGAAGTAGGTGTCCATGAAGCGCTCATGGTCGCCCCACACGGTGCGCATTTGGCCGGGCCAGGAATCGGTGATCACGAGAACACCGTCCGTTGCCCCGTCCTTTACGTCACCTGTCGAAGGGTCGAGCACCGCGGGCTTTACGCCAAAGAATGGTGTCGTTGCGGAACCGGGCTTCAGTGGCGTTGCGCCCGGCAGCGGCGTGATGAGGTGCCCGCCGGTCTCGGTCTGCCACCACGTGTCGACGATGGGGCAGCGGCTTTGGCCCACCACCTCGTTGTACCAGCGCCAGGCCTCCGGGTTGATGGGCTCACCCACGGTGCCGAGGATGCGCAGATCCGACAGATCGTATTTGGTGACGAACTCTTCGCCCTTGCCCATCAGCGCACGGATTGCTGTGGGGGCGGTGTAGAAGGTGTTCACCTTGTGCTTCTGGCACACGGCCCAGAAGCGGCCGGCATCCGGGTAAGTGGGCACGCCCTCAAACATCAGCGAAATGCCGCCGTTCGCGAGCGGGCCGTACACGATGTAGGTGTGGCCCGTCACCCAGCCGACGTCAGCGGTGCACCAGTAGATCTCGCCGTCCTTATAGTCGAAGGTGATCTCGTGAGTCATGGAGGCCCACAACAGGTACCCGCCGGTGGTGTGGACCACGCCCTTTGGCCGCCCGGTCGAGCCTGAGGTGTACAGGATGAACAGCGGGTCTTCGGCGCTCATGGGCTCGGGCGGGCAGTCACCGCTGACGCCCGCTTCCATCTCGTGAAGCCAAAAGTCGCCTTGGGGGCGGACAGCCACCTGCTGCCCGGTGCGCTGCACCACCAGGCATTTCACTTTGTCCGAACAGTCGAGCAGCGCCTTGTTCGCGTTGTCCTTCAAGTTGGTGGTTCGACCGCCACGCGGGGCACCGTCAGCGGTGATGAGGACGGTCGCGCTGCAGTCGTTAATGCGGTTGGCGAGGCTATCGGGTGAGAAGCCGGCGAATACCACAGAGTGGATCGCTCCGATCCGCGCACAGGCGAGCATCGAGTAGGCGGCCTCGGGGATCATGGGCAGATAGATCACCACCCTGTCGCCCTTCTTGACGCCCAGTTCCTTCAAAACGTTGGCAAACTTGCAAACGCTTTCGTGCAGCTGCTGGTAGGTGATGTGCCGCGCTTCAGCGTCGGGATCGTCCGGCTCGAAAATCAGCGCGGTTTGTGTGCCGCGGTCGGCAAGGTGGCGGTCGATGCAATTCGCCGCGACGTTAAGCACGCCATCCTCGAACCATTTGATCGACACTTGGCCGTGGGTGAAGTCGACGTTTTTGACAGTCGTAAACGGCGTGATCCAGTCGAGCCGCTTGTTCGCCTCCGCGGCCCAGAACGAATCGCCGTCCGCCACCGATTGCTTGTAGAGGTCGGCGTATTGCTCAGCATTCACATGGGCGTTGTTGGCGATTTCAGGGGGGACAGCGATGGTGCCGCTCATGAACGTTGCTCCCGACGTTTTTTCGTTGCCGTGTTTGGTAGCGGTTTTGCCGCCAATTCGTAAACCGAGGGCGCCGGAAGGGCCTAAAACAGTCAACGTTCAAGGTTGACGCGGTGCTCGTTGTGAAAACTTTACCGGCCGAACCACCGGCTATCCGGCGCTCACGGAGTGCGCCGGAAGTGACACGAGCGCGTGATAATGCCTTTCATGTGCTATAGCACGTACTAACTCCGGGGCATGGCTTGCGCTGGCCGAAACCAGCGCGCAGACCGCTGGCTAGGCGCCAGCGAAACACACAAGGACCCGCCCCGATGAAAACGACCGTGCACACGCTTGAGACTGCTCCGGACGCCTCCAAACCGCTCCTGGAAAACTCCATCAAAGCGTTTGGCCGCTTGCCCTCGCTGCACGGCGTGATGGCGGAAAGCCCCGGCCTTTTGGAAGGGTATCAGCACCTGCACCGTCTCGCCATCGAAGGAACCGCGTTCGATCCCACCGAACGCACTGTTGTCTGGCAAACCATCAATGTCCGCCACGCCTGCCATTATTGCGTCCCGGCGCACACCGCGATCGCCCACCGCGAGAAGATCGACCAGGCGGTGATTGATGCGGTGCGCGATGAAACTCCGCTGCCCACCGCTAAGCTAGAGGCACTGCGCACGTTCACGCTCCAGGTCCTGGAAAGCCGGGGCGAACCGTCAGCGGCCGATATCGCAGCGTTCGAGGCGGCGGGCTACGGTGAGCGGGCAGTACTCGATATCATCCTGATTTTGGCTCAGAAGGTGATGTCGAACTACGTCAACCACATCTTCGACACGCCGACCGATGCAGCGTTCGCGAAATTTGCCTGGACACCGAAAACGGCTGCTGCGGCAGAGTAACCGCTCCGAGCGGCGCCGCGAGTTGGTTCGACCGCGGCGCCCGGTTCTCCTTTGCCTTGAATGCGTTATTTCGTTGGCCAGCGGGCATCGCTCGCGTAAGCGAGACAACGAAAGCGCCATTAAAGCGCCAATGGAGGACATCTATGACATTCATGCGTACAGCCGCGGCTGTTCTGGTGGTGGCCGGCCTTGCGGCCACGCCGGTGAAAGCGCAGGAGGCGCAGGACTATCTCCTCGCCACTGCATCGACCGGCGGTACCTACTATCCGGTCGGCGTCGCCCTTGCCACGCTGGTGAAGGTGAAGCTTCAGCCCAAGCAAAAGATTGGCATGAGCGCCATCAACTCGGCCGGTTCTGGCGAAAACGTTGCGCTGCTGCGCG
>CAKZYH010000322.1 GCA_937884725.1 uncultured Paracoccaceae bacterium | reverse complement strand
GGCCCCAACATCATGAAGGGGTACTACAACAACCCCGAAGCGAACCGCGCGAGCATGATGCCAGAGGGTTGGTACCGCACCGGTGATCTTGGCCGCATGGCGCCCGACGGTGCGTTGTTCATCGCGGGCCGCCTCAAGGAGCTTATCATCCGCTCTGGCTTCAACGTGCACCCGCCCGAGGTGGAGGCGATGCTGACCCAGCATCCCAGTGTCGTGGTTGCAGCTGTGGTCGGCCGGCCCATCCCGGGCAACGAGGAGATCGTTGCCTTCATCATGGTCGAGGGCGACACCGACGAGGCGACGCTCAAAACCTGGCTGCGCGAACGCCTCGTGTCCTACAAAGTCCCGCAGCACATCATTATTGTTGACGCGTTCCCCACCGCCGCCACCGGCAAAATCTTGAAACACAAGCTCCTCGGCCACTTCGCCGACGCGCTCGCTGAACGCCAACCCGCATGAGAGAGACGCATGTCTGACGCTGTCCACATCGAGCGCGCCGGTCCCATCGCGCTGGTGGCGATCCAAAACCCGCCGGTGAACGCCGCCTCCCACGCGGTCCGCGAGGGCCTGTGGAACGCGGTCGAAACGCTGGACGCCGACTCAGACGTCAAAGTGATCGCTGTCTACGGCAGCGGCAGAACTTTCATCGCCGGCGCGGATATTCGCGAGTTTGGCAAGCCGCCGCAGGAGCCGATGCTCGGCCGCGTGTGCTCCAAGATGGAAACGCTCGGCAAGCCCATCATCGCGGTCTGCCACGGCAACGCGCTCGGCGGCGGCCTCGAAACCGCGCTCGGCTGCCACGCCCGCGTCGCAATCGACGGCCTCACGGTCGGCTTTCCCGAGGTGACGCTCGGCATCCTGCCTGGCGCCGGCGGCACCCAGCGCGCCCCGCGGCTGACCGGTATCAAGGCCGCGCTCGACCTCATCACGACGGGCAAGCGCGTCAACGCCCAAACCGCGCTGGAGCTTGGCCTTGTCGACCGCGTCACCACCGGCGACCCGCGCGACGTTGCTCTCGCCGCAGCGCAAGAGGTGCTCTACGGCACCCTCAAAACCCGTGCCGTGCGTGACATCGATGTAGAGCCAGACGACGCGGCCATCGACGCTGCCGCGAAGGCGCTCGCCGCCAAACAGCCGCTCCTTTTCTCGCCCCACAAATGCGTCGAGGCGGTCGCTGCGAGCACGATGCCGATCGATGACGGCCTCGCGCGCGAACGCGAACTCTTCGGCGAGTGCATGGAAAGCCCGCAGCGCGCCGGCCTGATCCATGCGTTCTTCTCAGAGCGCGCCGTGACCAAAATCCCGGAGGCTGGCGCAACCCCGCGAAAGATCGAAAAGATCGGCGTCATCGGCGGCGGCACCATGGGCTCCGGCATTGCCACCGCCGCCCTGCTCGCCGGCCTCAGCGTGCGCCTCAACGAGCAAAGCAGCGAGGCACTCAGCCGCGGCGTTGCGACCATCGAGAAGAACCTTGAGGGCGCCGTGAAGCGCGGCAAGCTTGCCGAGGACAAACGCCGCGCGGTCCTGGACGTCAATTTCCATGCCAGTACCGAGCTGTCCGATTTTGCCGACGTCGACCTTGTCATCGAAGCCGTCTTCGAAGACCTCGACGTGAAGAAAACCATCTTCAAGTCCCTCGACGGCATCGTGAAAGACGGCGCGATCCTAGCGTCCAACACGTCTTATCTCGACATCAATGCGCTCGCAGCAGGGACCTCCCGGCCCGCCGACGTCATGGGCCTCCACTTCTTCTCGCCCGCCCACATCATGCGGCTTCTGGAGGTCGTGGTGGCGGACAAGACCGCGCCAGAAGTGGTTGCGACCGGCTTTGCGCTGGGCAAGAAGCTCGGCAAAGTCGCCGTGCGCGCCGGCGTCTGCGATGGCTTCATCGGCAACCGCATCCTGTCGCACTACCGCAAAGTCGCCGACTATCTGGTCCTCGACGGCGCCACACCGCAGGAGGTGGACGCCGCGCTCGAAGGTTTCGGGTTCGCCATGGGCCCGTTCGCAGTCTCAGACCTTGCCGGCCTCGACATTGGCTGGGCGACCCGCAAGCGCCAAGCCGCCTTCCGCTCCAACCAGGAGCGCTACGTGTCGATTGGCGACCGCATCTGTGAGGGTGGCAACTTCGGCCGCAAAACCGGCAAAGGCTACTACGTCTATGGCGGCGACAAGCCCGTCCCGAACCCTGACGTCGAGGGCTTCATCGCGGCCGAGCGGGCCGAGAAAGGCATCACGGCCAAAACCTTCACTGCCGACGAGATCGTGGACCGCTACATGACCGCAATGATCGCCGAAGCCGCCCGGGTCCTCGACGATGGCATCGCCCTTCGCCCCATCGATATCGACGCCGTCTTCCTGTTCGGCTACGGCTTTCCTCGCTTTCGCGGCGGCCCGCTGCACTACGCCGACACCTTGGGCGCTGCCGAGCTGAAGCGCCGCATTGAGGCCTACGCCAGAGAAGACAGCTACTTCTGGCAGGTCCCATCGCTGATCGCACAGATGGCAGAAGACGGCACCACGTTCGCGTCGCGCAACTGATACAATACGGGAGGAACGGTCATGGATCTGAATTTTTCCGCCGAGGAGCTGGCGTTCCAAAACGACGTCCGCGCCTTCCTCGCCGACAAGCTTCCGCGCGAGTTCGCCGATAAAGTCCGCGCCAACAAGGAGCTGGACAAGGCCGAGTTGGAGCGCTGGCACGCGATCCTCAACGAACGCGGCTGGCTCGCCGTCACCTGGCCAGTCGAATACGGCGGCACGGGGTGGTCCCCCGTCCAGCGGCACATTTTCGAGGAGGAATGCTGCCGCGCGAATGCCCCGCGCATCGTCCCCTTCGGCCTTCACATGCTCGGCCCCGTCCTCATCAAGTTCGGCACCAAAGAGCAGTGCGACGCGATCCTGCCGCGCATCCTCGATGGCCGCGACTGGTGGTGTCAGGGCTATTCTGAGCCCGGCGCCGGCTCCGATCTCGCCTCGCTCAAAACCGCTGCCGTGCGCGATGGCGACCACTACGTGGTCAATGGCCAAAAAACTTGGACAACGCTCGGCCAACACGCCAACAAGATTTTCTGCCTCGTGCGCACCTCCAAAGAAGGCAAGCCGCAGCAGGGCATCAGCTTCGTCCTCGTCGATCTCGACACCCCCGGCATCGAAATGCGCCCCATCAAGCTGATCGAGGGCGGCTATGAGGTGAACGAGGTCTTCTTCACCGATGTGCGGGTGCCCCTCGCCAACCTCGTCGGCGAGGAGAACATGGGCTGGACCATCGCCAAGTATCTGCTGACCCACGAGCGCACCAACATCGCCGGCGTCGGCTTCTCCGTCCAAGCGCTCGAACAACTGAAAAGCCTCGCCCGGCAGGAGCGGCGCAACGGCAAACGCCTCATGGACAACCCGCTGTTCGCAGCCCGCCTGTCGGAGATCGAAATCGATCTTGAGGCGATGAAGATCACCAACTTGCGCATGCTGTCCGACGCGCAAAAGAACGGTGCGCCGGGGCCGGAATCCTCAATGCTGAAGATCAAAGGCACCGTCATCCGCCAAACGATCAACGATCTAGCCCGCCGCGCGCTCGGCCCCGCCGCCGCCCCCTTCCCGTCTGAGGATTTGGAGAACGCAGCGCTCGCGCCCGCGGACCACATGCACAACGCGGCGGAGTATTTTAACAACCGCAAGATTTCCATCTTCGGTGGATCCAACGAAATCCAGCGCAACATTTTGACCAAAGCCGCGCTCGGACTGTCGTGAGGCAACGGCCGTGAACTTCGACCCCACCGACGACCGCCGGATGCTGGCCGACAGCATTAGCCGCTATCTCGCCGACAACTATGGCTGGGAACACCGGCTCAAGATCGCCTATGAGGCACCCTTCCACGACCCGCAAAAGTGGGCCGAGATGTCGGAGCTTGGCGTCCTCTTCGCTTTGGCCGACGAAAGCGCCGGCGGGTTCGGCGGCGCCGGGTTCGACATCTACACAGTGTTTTCCGAGCTAGGCCGCGCGCTGTGCCCCGAACCGGTGCTGCCGGCGCTGATGGCGGCAAAGCTGCTCGCCGCGGCGGGCGAAGACCTCACCCCGCTCCTCTCCGGCAAGACCCGCTACGCCGTCGCCATCGGCGAACTCTCAGCGCCCTACGACCTCGACGAGATCGAAACCGAAGCGTCCGGTGATACGCTGAGCGGGCGAAAAAGCGTCGTCTACGGCGCGCACGGCGCTGACACATTCCTTGTCGCCGCCCGCAATGGCGATACCATCGGCCTTTACGCCGTGGCGGCAGACGCTGCCCGCCTCACCACCTACGGCCTTATCGACGGCGGCAGCGCGGCTGAGCTCTTCCTCGAAGACACCCCGGCGCGCTGCATCCTTTCCGATGCCGCCGCAGCGTTCGCGGACGCGCAAGATGCCGGCGCGCTCGCACTGTGCGCGGAGGCAGTCGGCGCCATGGACACCTGCAAAGACACGCTCCTCGACTACCTCAAGACGCGCAAGCAGTTTGGCAAAGCCATCGGCTCGTTCCAGGTGCTGCAACACCGCATGGTTGACCTCACCATCGAGATCGAGCAGGCGCGGTCCATCACCATCCTCGCCGCAAGCCGCATGGGCACGCCCGAGCAATCGCGCACCGTGTCGATGGCCAAAAACCTCATCGGCCGGGTTGCGAAGCAAATCGCGGAAGAATCGATCCAGATGCACGGCGGCATCGCGATGACCTGGGAATACCCCGCCTCCCACTACGCCAAGCGCCTCATCATGATCGACCACCAGCTGGGCGACACCGACTACCATCTGCAGCGCGTGATGGCGGCCAACCAAGCGGCGTAGAGTTGCGCTCAAGCCAAGCCCGTCAGCGCGCTCGCGCAAGCGTTGGCCCTTAACAAAGCCTTAGAAATGCCATCCCTTGGGATGGCGCTTCTGCGGGCACGCCCATCTCTCGGGCAGCCGCCAAACAATCGCCAGATTATTGCCCCGCTTACGGCACACTTGCTTCCTTTACGAGACTGTAATGTTCTCGTAACCTGTAATCATAGAGCGGTGAATTCTAATAAACTGACGTAATCGTCCTAAGGGGAGGACGCGTTTTGGCGATGCTTGGCGCATCCGCACGGACAATGCTGGACCGGTCCGCAAGACCGGACAGGCCCCGTCGGACGTGCCAAATGCGGCGTCCGTCATGATGGTTGCGCCGACAGAATTTCGCCTTCTTGGCCCGTTCGGCGTCGCCGTCAAAGGCGAGCTGATCAAAGAGCAACTCACCGGCCCGGCCAAAGAGCTGCTCCTGTATCTTCTAACGCACGACGCCCCCCAACACAGCCGTTCAGCGCTGCCAGCCAACGTCTGGGATGATGAGCGCACACCCTCCCGCGCCGCCTTCAACACCACGCTGTGGCGGCTCAAGCGGTTTATCAAACTGCTGCCAGGCGTCGACCTGCACTGTGGGGGCGACACCATCGGCCTCACGCTGCATCCTCGCTGCAGCGTCGATGTTTGGTCGCTGCGCCGCGCGGTCTCTTTCCTTGACGCCCCGCTCGCTCAGCCAGTCAGCGAAAACGCGATCGCCGCACTCCTTGGAGCGGCGCAAATGTGGCGCGGTCCATTCCAGGATGGCGGCGACGCCCACTGGGCCCTGGTGGTCCGCGAAGCGCTGCAGATGAACTATTTGCGGGCGCTCCAAGCACTGATGCGCCACGCGCTCGAGTGCGAGAACCACGACTGCGCCCTCGCCTACGGCCAACGCGTGCTCGCCGAAGATCCGTTCCGCGAAAGCGTCCACTGCGAGGTGCTGTGGCTGTTGGTGCTGACCGGCCAGCGCGCCCGGGCCATCCGTATGCACGCCCGTCTCACCGACCTTTTGCGCAAAGAACTCGGCATTGGTCCCATGGCCGAAACCCAGGCCGTCTTCGAGTACATCCGAGACGGTCTTGAGGCGCCCGCGGACCCCGTGGAGCCTCCTCACGTAGCTTTGCCCCTCGACCGCCTCGTCGCGCGTGTGGAGCGGTCCCGCGCTTCCATGGACGCTGCCGTCCGCGCCGCTGGCCGCCCCTCCGCCTAACACCCACCGGACATCCAACGCCGAGCCGTTGCGCCAAATTGCGAGCGGCTGATCGACATCTTTGGCATCGACGGCCTGCGAACGCAGAAGCCGAACGGCAGAAGCTCATGCGAAACTGATGTTTAGCCCACCAACGCCCGGTGATGATCCGGTGATCCCGGACGCCCGAAGCTGAAAGCGCAACGCGAGCCAAGCGCAACCGCGCCGTCAGGGCGGCGTGACGGCGCCCCGTTAGCTTCTCGCTGCATTCCCATTGGGTGAGGGCAAGCGCGTGAACCAAGCGACGCCAGGCGGACCGCAGGACGACACCCACGCCTTTGTGCTGCGTATGCGGCGCGAGCCAGCACCGTTCCCCGATCGGGGCGAGCCCCCCACCGAACCCGAAGCGCGCCTGCGCATCCGGGTCGAGCACGTCAACACGCGCGACACCTCACTGCACGACACCATGGACGGCGCACTCGCCTGGCTCCGGCGACGCATGTCGGCCGTCCTCAGCGCATCGCTGTTCCCCGACGATCCCGCCGGCCGGCCCTGAAGGAGGCAGACATGTACAAGCACCCAGGCGTCTACATCGAACACGTGCCGAGCGGGGCGCTCGCCATCGAGGCGGCCTCCACCTCGACGGCAGTGTTCGTCGGCGCAGTCCGGCGTGGCCCACCCGGAGAACCCGTTCTCATCCTAAACCGCGGCGAGTTCGTCGATAAATTCGGCGAGCTCAACGACGAAGCCGGCGGCATCCGCGACATGGTCGCCCTGGGCGAGAGCGGCCCCGATTACTTCGGTCACGCCGTCAGCGGCTTTTACGCCAACGGCGGTCGCAAGGCCTACATAATGCGCCTTCTGGGTGCGAACGCCGCCAAAGCCACCGGTGCCGTCGTCGATCGCTCCTCTGGCGGCAACCAAGCGCTGTACCTGACGGCAGCCAACGAAGGCGCCTGGGCCAACACGATGGTCGCCAAGCTCGGCCAGGTGGACGATGCCGACGCAACGCTCGGCTATCTCCTGGAGCTTGGCTACGAAGTTCCAGGCGCCGGCGCGGAGCCAGACTTCATCGCACTTGAAAGCTACGCCGGGGTCGACATGGACCCCAACGGCGCCCGCTTCGTCGACAAGATTGTCAACTCACAGTCCGCGCTTGTGACCTGCGAGCGAAAGGCCGTTGGCGTTGCAAGCGGCGGCGAGAGGCTGCAGGCGCTGCGCTCGGGAAGCCTGCGCACGCTCAATTTCAACGACCTCAAAGAAGCGGTCCTCCGCCTCACGGTGAACGGCAGCTCGGTCCACCTCACCTTCGCCGCCGACCTTTCCACCGTCACGGCCGTCCTCAGCCCAGGAGCCCCAGCCGAGGAAAGCAACGTCGCGACCCCCGACAGCCCGGTCTCCTCGCTGTTCGGACTTGCCGAGGCCGTGGAAGAAGCCGTCCAGGGCCTCACCGGCATGGATCGCTTCAGCGCAGCCCAAACCGACGACAACCAGCTCCTGCTGGTGCCGCCACCGGTCGCCGCGCCGGGAAGCGCGACCATCACATCCACCGCAGCCCCCGGCGGCGCCGCGGAGCCCGATGGCCGTATCGTTCTCGCGTTCGACACCGCCACAACGCTGAATTTCCCGGGCCAAGACAAAACCTACTTCATCAATGGCGCGGACGGTGATGCGCCTGGACAGGCGCAGTACGACGCCGCGTTCCTGACCATGCGCGACTACCGCGACATGTCGATTGTGCTCCTCCCGGGTCAAGTCTGGGGTGCCGACCCGAACAACCCAGTCAACACGATCATCCAATCGGCCATCGCCCACGCCGAGTACATGAAAAACCGCGTCGTCGTGGTCGACCCCGCCGACCCCAGCGTTTCGGCGAGCCGGCTCAACACCGGCAAGGACGTCAAAGACAAGAAGTTCCCCACCTCCACCTTCTCCGCGCTCTACTACCCGTGGCTGGAGGCGCCCAACCCGCACTACGACGCCGACACCGCCCCTAACCGCGAGCGCAGCTTCGCGGTGCCACCATCGGCCTTCGCCGCCGGGCTTTGGGCGCGCATCGACGGCAGCCGCGGCGTCTGGAAGGCACCGGCGGGCCTGGAGGCGACCGTGCGCGGTGCCCTCGGCCCCAACCTTCTGATCGGCAACGACCGGCAAGACCAGCTCAACGAGTGGGGCGTGAATTGCATACGCAACATCATCGGCCCGTCGGTGATCTGGGGCGCACGCACCCTCGCCACCAAGGTGAAGCCCGACCAGCGCTACGTGCCCGTCAGGCGCACCTCAGCGATGATTGGGGAGAGCCTCTACAACGCGCTCCAAGCGGTGGTGTTTGAGCCCAACAAGCACGTCCTCTGGGCCGCGTTGCGCGCCGGCGCCGGCGACTTCATGGACCAGCTTTTCCGGGCCGGCGCGTTCCAGGGGGAAAAGGCGTCGGAGGCGTACTACGTGCGCTGCGGCCTCAACTCCACCATGACGCAAGCCGACATCGACAGCGGCATCGTGCGCCTCGTCGTCGGCTACGCGCCGCTGAAGCCGGCCGAGTTCGTGGTCGTCCAAATCAAACAAATCGTCGGCCAGCGCGGCTAACCGGAGGAGCACCCATGCCAGCACCCACGTTCCCCAATAACGCGCACCGCTACGACCCGTACCGCACGTTCAAGTTCCAGGTCGTCATCGGCGGGCGCACTGTCGCGGGCCTTTCTAAGATGGGCGCACTCAAGCGCACCACCGAGGCCGTCAAATGGCGCGCGGCCGGCGATGTGTCGTCCCAGCGCGTGATTCCCGGCGGCTCGTCCTTCGAGGCAGTGTCGCTGGAGCACGGCCTGTCCCATGATCTGGTGTTCGAAGAGTGGGCCAACGCGGTCAACAACGTTGCCGACGGCGATGCAGGCGTGAGCCTCAAAAACTACCGGCGCGAGGTGGTCATCAACGTCCTCAACCTCGCCGGCACACCGGCCCTCGCCTACAAGCTGAAGCGCGCGTGGGTGTCGGAGTTCCAGGCATTGCCAGAATTCGACGCCAACAACATGAACACTGTCGGCATTCAGATGATCACCATCCAGCACGAAGGCTTCGTGCGCGATGAGGGCGTTGAGGAGCCGGTGGAAGGCTAATGCGCGAGCCGCTCACCCATCCGGTCGCCTGGCCCACCGTCTGCTTCGCCCGCGAAGTCGGCGCGCTGGAACTCAGCGTCGGCGAAACGGTGGAAGGGGCGGCAAGCCGGCCTCAGCGGGTGAGCGCGATCCTGTGCGCCATGATCGGCGAGATCGACGGAGCCGAAGCGACGCCCGACCTTGTGGAGCGGCTGTCGAGCGGCACGCGCGAGTGGCTCCTCCAGCAATGCGGCGCGCGGTGCCGCCCGGCGGACGATTGGTTCGAAACGCGGTGCAACGACTGCGGCGCAACCTTCGACACCAGCTTTGATCTCGCCGCGCTGCCACGGTCTCACCCGGCCGAGAATTTTCCCGTGGTCTCCGTCGAGTTGTCCGATGGTTCGCTCACGTTCCAGCTCCCCTGCGGCCACCACGAGCACCTCATGGCGGCGGGCGCGAGCCTGCCCCAGCTCCTGGCAGCGCTTTGCCTGGACGACGAAGCCGACCAGGCGCTCGCAGCACTGACCCCGTCAGACCTCGAAACCATCGACATCGCGCTCGACGCGGCCGCGCCTGATGTGGCCGACCGCATCGCCCTCACCTGCCCTGACTGTGGTGCGGTGAGCGAGGCGCGTATCGATCCCCTCGCATACGCCTTCCCCGGCGCTGACCCACTGCTGCGCGACATTCACCGCCTATCCCGCGCCTACCACTGGAGCGAGGCCGATATCCTAGCGCTCCCGACCAAGCGACGACATCGCTATGTGGCGCTGGTGGGTGGCGGAGGGACGCGATGAGCCTCTTCGCCAACCTTGCCCGGCGCACCGCGGACGAGGATCCGGCGGCCGCCGCTCGCCTGACGCCGAAGGACCGCGGTATGGGCAGCGCATTCGGCGCACGCACGCTCAGCGGCACCGTCGCGCGCATGGACGAAGAGCCCACCGTCCAGAAGGCCGAACCAGATGAGCCCACCGAAGCGATGGCGCTGCGCGCGCCTGGGCAACCAAGCGTCCGCCGGGAAGACGCTCTCGACGATGCCAAAGCCGAGCGGCAGCCAACCGTGCGAC
>CAKZYH010000321.1 GCA_937884725.1 uncultured Paracoccaceae bacterium | reverse complement strand
AGCGTATGGGCTGACGCGCCCCGCTCCACGGCCATCATCTCCAGAAACTGTTCAACACTTGCCATAGCGGCACTGTGCCGGCAGCAGGTTGCCAAAGCCGAACTGAAACTTGCGCAATTGTGTCCCTACCGGCGAGGGCTCTGTCAATTTCCTTACCTGTCGTGGGCATTGCTGATCCGAAAGCCCGTCATCACTGGATCAGCAACCGTTGGCCTCCCGACCGCTGCAACGAGGCATGGCCCCTAAGAGCTGACCCGGTGGATTGATGCGCCGCGCGACCCCGCGTAATCCTAGTTGCATGACCATCAAGGAGACATTGCCGCTGCAAGACGGGCAAAGCGCAGCCGCCGCCGAGGCGGAGGCCGCGCGGGCGTGCCTTGCCGGTCGATCACTCGTCCTCGTCGGCTTGCCCGGTGTCGGCAAGTCGAGCGTCGGACGCCGCCTTTCGCAGCGCATCGGCCTGCCCTTTGTGGACGCAGACAGCGAGATCGAAAAAGCGGCCGGGATGGCGATCAGCGAGATTTTTGCCCACCGCGGCGAACCCGCGTTTCGCGATGGCGAGGCGAAGGTCATTGCGCGTCTGGTCTCGGGCGCACCCTTGGTGATCGCGACCGGCGGCGGCGCGTTTATGCGCGAAGACACGCGCCAGGCTGTGGCGGCACGCGGCGTCAGCGTTTGGCTCGATGCCACCAACGATGTGCTGTTGAACCGCATCCGCAAGCGCTCTCACCGTCCGCTCTTTGCCAAGGGCGATCCCGTGAAAACGCTGCGCAACCTGCGTACCGCGCGCGATCCCCAGTTTGCAACGGCCGACCTTCACGTGCGCTCATCATCAGGCCCGCACGACCAGGTGGTCAGCGCCATCATCCACGGCCTCCTCACCCACGCCCCGTTCGGCGCCCCCCTCGAACAAGACCTTGAGCCATGACGCTTGTCGAACCGCCTCTCGCCCCAGAAGACGCGCCGCGCACCGAACGGATAGTGAGAGTCCCGCTCGAAGGCCGCGCCTACGACGTCATGATCGGCGAGGGTTTGCTCCCTGAAGCCGGGCAACGCATTCGCCAGACGCTCGGTCGCACCCACGCCTTCATCGTCACCGACGAGACTGTGGACGCGGCCCACGGCGACACCTTACGCTCCGTGCTGAGTGACGCCGGTATCAAACACGACAGCTTTGTCGTCACGCCGGGCGAAGGCTCAAAGCGCATGGAAGTGCTGGCGGGGCTGGTGGACGCGATCCTCGGCGCTGGCCTTGAGCGCGGCGATCCCGTTGTGGCCCTTGGTGGCGGAGTGGTGGGCGACCTTGCCGGGTTTGCCGCCGGCATTGCCCGCCGCGGCATGCCCTTTGTGCAAATCCCCACAAGCCTGCTCGCCCAGGTGGATTCAGCCGTCGGCGGCAAAACCGGTGTCAACTCGATCCACGGCAAGAACCTGATCGGCGTCTTCCATCAGCCCTCACTGGTGCTGGCCGATACAGCAACGCTTGCCACCTTGCCGAATCGGGAGCGCCGGGCCGGCTACGCTGAGATTGCCAAAATCGCGGTTATCCGCGACCGCGCTTTTTTCGATCGGCTTGAGCGGAAGGGTGCCGCTGCGCTCCATGAGGACTTGGCGGACACCATCGCGACGGCCGTCAATCACAAAGCTGAGGTTGTGGTTGGCGATGAGCGTGAAAGTGGCGACCGCGCCCTCCTCAACCTTGGCCACACCTTTGGCCACGGCATCGAGCGATGCGCCCAGTATCGCGGCATCGTTCATGGCGAGGCCGTGGCCATCGGGCTCGCTGTTGCCATGCGCTTCTCGGTCAAACTGGGTCTTGCGCCGCCCTCCGACGCCGACCGCGTTGAAGCTCACTTGCAAAAGGTTGGGTTGCCGACCGATTTTTCCGCCTCACCTGTGGCGCTAACGGCCTCCGCTCTCACGGACGCCATGCAACAGGACAAGAAGGTGAAGGACGGGATCATCCGGTTCATTCTGGCCCGCGGGATTGGCGATACGTTCGTCTCCAAGGGCGTGGACCCATCGGTGCTGGCGCAGTTCCTTGGCGAAGAGGGCCTGCCGCCGTCATGACACGAACCGCGGGCTGAGGCTGCCATGATCGATTGGGATCTATGGCTGACCGTCGGCGCCATCATTTGCCTGCTGGCGATGTCGGGCTTTTTCTCCGGCTCTGAAACTGCGCTGACCGCCGCCTCGCGCGCGCGGTTGCTGCAGAATGAAAAGCAGGGATCGAAGCGGGCCGGCATTGCCGCGCAGCTCATGCAGTCTCGCGAGCGGCTCATCGGAGCGCTGCTCGTCGGCAATAACCTGGTCAACATCTTGGCGTCCGCCCTCGCGACGTCGGCACTGATCCGGCTGTTTGGCGAGGCCGCCGTCGTCTACGCGACCTTCATCATGACCGCACTGGTCCTGATCTTTTCCGAGGTGCTGCCCAAAACCCTCGCCCTCCTGCGCCCGGAAGGCTTTGCCACCTTTGTGGCTCCGATCGTGCGGGTGGTGGTGCTCGTCTTCTCCCCGGTCACCGCCGTGGTGCAGTGGATCGTCCGTCTCATCCTCGGCATCTTCGGCGTCCGCGGCGTGAAGGAGATTCAATCAGCCCATGAGGAAATCCGCGGCGCTGTGGACCTTCAGCACGCCGAAGGGGGGCTGAAGAAACAGGAGCGTGACCGGCTGGGCGCGCTCCTCGACCTGCAGGAGCTTGAGGTCAACGACGTTATGGTGCACCGCACCCGCATGTGGGCGCTGAACGCGGATGATCCGCCGGCGAAGATTGTCGAGGCGGCACTCGCCGCGCCTTACACGCGGATGCCGCTTTACCGCGACAGCGTGGAAAACCTTGTGGGCGTGATGCACGCCAAGGACCTCTTCCGCGCGGTCCAGGCCGCGGGCGGGAACGTCGACGCCATCGACCTCAGCGCAATCGTCAAAGACCCGTGGTTCGTGCCTGATACCACGCGCCTGCATGACCAGCTCAACGCCTTTTTGCGCCGCCGCACCCACTTCGCGCTGGTCGTCGATGAGTACGGCGACCTCATGGGCCTCGTCACGCTGGAAGACATCTTGGAAGAGATCGTCGGGGAAATCGAAGACGAGTACGACGTCAACATGGAGGGCATCGCACCCCAGGGGGACGGCAGTGTGCTGGTCGACGGCTCAGTCACGATCCGCGATCTGAACCGCGCGCTCGATTGGGAGTTGCCAGACGATGAGGCTACCACGGCTGCGGGCTTGGTGATCCACGAGGCACAGACGATCCCTGACGTGGGGCAGACCTTCACGTTCCACGGGGTGCGCTTTGTCGTCGTCGAGCGCGAACGGAACCGCGTCACTCAGATGCGGCTGACCAAGGCGCCCGAGGCTGAGCCGGAAGACTAGTTCGCGGCGATGAAGCTCTCGGCGGCGTGTTCTCCGCTCATGAAGGCGTCCTCGGCGGTGGAGCCGGCCGTCCAGTCTCCGGCAACGCCCAGCGTTCCGTCTGCGCCCCAACAGTTCGGCACGTGCACCGGCTGAGCGACCCGGCAATATCGCCATCGATGCCCAACGGCGAAGATGGGCTCGTGACAGCCGAGCGCTCCCATTTCCCGCGCGATCTCAGTCGCCATATGGTCCTTCTCCGCCTCCAACTCGGCTTTGGTGCGCTCTGGACCAGCGTGCACCACAAGCCGGGGCGGCCCCTCGCGCATTGGCTTGGCATGGTCGGCAATCACGGTGAGGTCCTGCGCGTTGTGGATGCCCGCCGCTGCCCTCACCGCAGCATCCGCCGCATCGGGATAGGCGAGCATCACCGTCCAACACGGATCGTAGCGGGCGGAAGTCGCGGCCTCGGTGAGGATGAGATCGTGTGGGGCGACAAGGCGAGGGACCTGGGGCGCGGGAACCGTCACCAGCACGGCATCAAACGGTCCAGCCTTCGTGCTCTTGGCGATGATCCACCACCCATCCGCCTGGCGGCTCACCTCTTCGACCTCAACGCCAAACGTCGCGTTCAGTCCGTCAAGCGCGTGCACCACCAGCGCTTTGGTCGCCGGCAGTCCGGCGATGTGCGCGTCGGGATTGCCGCCGTCCCAGCGTGCTGCCGCGCCATCAGTAATGGCCCGCTCGATCCAAGCGCCATAGGCGCCGCTGCCCACCGGCACCCCCGGTGCGCCATGGTCGAAGCGCAGCGTTTGGTCGCCGAGGCTCGCCCTGCGCGTGGCAAGCCGGCCACCCGCGCCGCGCCCCTTGTCGAACAGCGACACCTGGTAGCCCGCGGCCTTGAAGCGCTGACCGGCGGCCGCGCCAGCGACACCGGCCCCAATGATCGCTACGCGCATCACCTCACGCGTGCCGCGTGGCGTCAGCGCCGTAGTAGTTGATATAGCGATGGGAGATCTCGGCGACGGGCAGGATGATCATCACGTCAGTCGTGCCGAACTGATGATCGACCACCGCGCCATCAGCGATATAGGCGCCCAGGCGCAGGTATCCTTTAATGAGTGGCGGCAGGGCGCGCAGCACTTTTCGCGCATCGATCTGATCGGGCGGCAGACGATCCATGGAGATCCGGCGCGACGGCACCGCCGCGGTGTGCCACTCCCCGGTCGCACGGTGATTGTGGTGCAAATAGGACAGCACGGGCGCCAGCTCGTCGAGGTCGGTCCCGGCGAGCGATGCGCAGCCAAACAACAAATCGACCTTGTGCTGCAGAACGTACGACCACGCCCCGTGCCACAAGAGCTCCACCGTCCGCTTGTCGCGATAGTGCTTTTGCACGCACGAGCGGCCAAGCTCCAAAAAGCGCTTGTCCGGATGGCGCGTGATCATCGGCCCAATGTCGAACTCGTCTGCGGAGTAGAAGCCGCCATGCTGCGCGGCAATTTCTTGGCGCAGCAACCGATAGGTGGCAACGATACGGGGGCGCTTGCGACGAAACTTCCGCGTCTGCGCGTTGTGGTCAAGCACGATGAGATGGTCGCACAGCCGGTCGAAACGGTCCCGGTCACGGCGTGTTGCCATGGCAAATGGGTCCGGCTGCGCCGACATCTCTTCGTAGAACACGCGAAAGCGAAGCTGCTGCGCGCGCCGCACCTCTCGTTTGGTCCCGGCAAGGCGGACCTCGAGCGAACCAAGCTTACCGATCGTTGGCGTGGCTTTATCAAGCGGCGTCACCCGGCGTCCGGGAAACTTTGGGCGCGCGGCGATCAAAGGCGAGGCGGCTACGCGGCCAGTGCGGCCCTTGGGCACAAAGCGTCGAACCATTGGGGGTAAACTGCGCAACCGCGCCGCCGCCCGCCGGCGCTTATGGCCCCGGGAAGGCATAATCACGGGTTGGCCCCCATGCGTCGACAATCCCCTACGCTTCTTGTCGCCACATGTATGGAGCGCAGCGCCCACAAGCAATGGACGTTGGCCATAGAGGCTGGTTGCGACACCCCAGTCTTTATGCAACCTTTGGGATAGTCGAGGCTTTATTTTACGTCAGGGTTGTGCTCAGTCGCGTCACCACCATCGCATTCCGTGGCATTGAAGCTGTCCCAGTGATGGTGGAGGTGCAAATCGCACCAGGGACGCCGGCGTTCACCATCGTTGGGCTCGGCGATAAAGCCGTCGCTGAAAGCCGTGAGCGCGTCCGCGCCGCCCTGCTTGCCACAGGGCTCTCATTGCCGCCGCGCCGGCTCACCGTAAACCTAGCGCCGGCCGACCTTCCGAAGTCTGGGAGCCACTATGATCTCCCCATCGCCCTTGGCGTTTTGGCGGCCATGGGCGTTGTCGCACCCGAACTAGTGGAGCGCCATGTGGTGCTCGGGGAGCTCGGGCTTGATGGCCGCATTGCGCCGGTCTCTGGCGTGCTCCCCGCCGCCGTCGGCGCCAGCGCACTCGGCTATGGCCTTATTTGCCCCGCCGATGACGGCAGCGAGGCGGCCTGGGCGTCGGGCAACATGCCCATCATCGCGCCGCACAGCCTGGTGGGCCTCGTCAACCACTTCGCGGGCCAGCAAGTGCTGGCAAGGCCTGAGCCCCATATGCACCCGCGTGGTTCACAGCGATCCAACTTCTCCGACGTGCGTGGGCAAGAGACGGCCAAACGCGCCATGGAAATTGCGGCAGCCGGCGGCCACAATCTCCTCATGATCGGGCCTCCCGGCGCCGGCAAGTCGATGCTGGCGCAGCGCATGCCCACAATCTTGCCGCAGCTGGAACCGGCGACGCTCCTCGAAAGCGCGATGATCCGATCCATCTCCGGCGACCTCAGCGGCGGCGCTCTGGACGCCACGGCACCGTTCCGCGCCCCGCACCATTCGGCGTCGATGGCAGCGCTCGTGGGCGGCGGCCCCAAGGCGCGCCCCGGCGAGGTATCACTGTCCCATGGCGGGGTGCTGTTCCTCGACGAGTTGCCCGAGTTCGCGCCCCAAGTGCTCGACGCGCTGCGCGAGCCGCTCGAAACACACCAAGCCATGATCTCCCGCGCGAACCACCGCGTGTGTTACCCGGCAAGGTTCCAGCTGGTGGCGGCCATGAACCCCTGCCGCTGCGGCTACGCGGACACCCCGGGCTACACTTGCAAGCGCGGCAGCAATTGCGCGGCCGACTATCAAAGCCGCCTCTCCGGCCCATTCCTCGATCGGATCGACCTCACCATCCGCGTCGGCGCCGTCAGCCCCACCGATCTCAAAGCACCCGCGGGCGAGCCGTCCGAGACTGTGGCGTTACGCGTCGAGGAAGCGCGAGATCGCCAAAGAGCGCGGTGCGGGCGGGAGACGACC
>CAKZYH010000320.1 GCA_937884725.1 uncultured Paracoccaceae bacterium | reverse complement strand
CGGCAAGCCGGCGCACCGTGATCGTCTCAGGCGCATGAATGCGGTGGCCAACGGTGGTGTTGCCAACAGCCACGCCGGCCACCTCCACCGGGACCACAGCCGGCTCCCCATCGGCTTCACCGAACGTCGCCAGAATGCCGCTCAGCGGCCGCACCCAGCGCAGCGAACCTGGGTCGACGGACGCCGCGCCCCACCGCATGGACACCGGCCACGGAAACTTTTGGATCGCCTCCGCGATGGCCTCGGCGCAAATCTCCAGCGTCGGCCGGCCAGGAATGGTGCGCCTTGCAAGATAGCTGTCGCCCTTCTTCGGGTCGGAGACGATCTCCGCCTCCTCGATGCTGGGCAGCCCCGAGGCCCGCAAAAACCCCTCAATGGCCTTGTCCGGCGCACCGACACGCGGGCCTTTGCGCTCCTCATGCCGATCCGCCGACATCGCGGGCAAATCCTTCACCGACAGCACCAAACGCCGCGGCGTGGAGGTGGCGAACGTGTCGCCAAATGTGAGGCCAGCGCCCGTAAGGTAACCGGTCACAAGCCGCTCGAAATCCTGGGTGGCCTTTTGGGCCATCCGAGCGGGAATTTCCTCACACAACAGTTCAACGAAAAGTTCGGCCATGGCGTCCGTGGGCGGCAGCAGTCAGTCTTTGCGCCGACCTAACACCGACAGCGACACACGCCTAGCCAGGGCAATCGGCCGTCAGCCCTGCCACATCCGCAGCGTAGGACGTCCCGCGCCCCGTGCGGCTCATCACGCCGACCACTTCGCCGTCGGTGTTAAGGAGCGGCCCACCAGAGAATCCAGGCGACGCGGGGCAGCGCAACAGAAGATCGCCACCCACCGGCGCCATCACAGGGCAATCCCGCCGCTGCTGCGCGTGCACCCTTGGTTTGCCATACCCCACCAGCTGCGTTGCCGCGCCCGGCCCCGCCCCATCAGCCGCAATGGTGAGCGACGCCGGCGAATCGCGACCAAGGCAAAGCACCGCCACATCTTGCCCGACGTCTTTCGCGCTGACCGTGACGGCCTCCGCCTGCCACTCACCGCGGTCGTAGCCAAACAGGATGGTCATCGCGCCGCCGAGGCCATCGATGCAATGCGCCGCCGTGATCACCGTGCGCGGCCCCACCGCAAACGCAGTGCAATGACGGCGATCGCGAAAGCCGGCATAGTTCGCCCGGCCAATGGCAGCCGACACCCCCTCTTCAGCCGACACAGACGGCAACGGTGCAGCCATGAGCAAAGCCGCTGCGAGGGCGATCCGCAATCCCATGAGTCCCAGCATAACGACGAAAGCTTGCCGCAGACAGAACCCGCCGCGCCACCACGGACGATAGAGCGGCGTTTGTCCTTGTGTGGTGAACGCCGCGTTAGCGAAAAAGCTCGCCAACGCTGCGGCCCAAGCGTTCAGGCCTCCGGAGCCGTTACACCAGAAGGCGCATCGGGTTTTCGACAAACCCCGAAAATGCCTGCAGCACCTCCGCGCCGAGGGCACCATCGACCACGCGGTGATCCACCGACAACGTCACCGTCATCATGGTCGACACCGCAAGCTCGCCGCCCTTCACCACGGGCCGCTTCTCGCCAGCGCCAACGGCAAGGATCGAGCCGTGCGGCGGATTGATGACGGCGGCAAACTCCTTGATGCCAAACATGCCAAGGTTCGACACCGCCGTCGCACCGCCGGAGTATTCGTCCGGCCGCAGCTTCTTGTCGCGTGCGCGTTTGGCAAGATCCTTCATCTCGTTGGAGATCGCAGACAGGCTCTTGGTGTCCGCCGACCGGATCACCGGCGTGATCAACCCATCGGGGATCGCCACCGCCACACCCACATCGACGGACTTAAACACGAGCCGCGCCGTCGGCGTGTAAACCGCGTTCGCCATCGGCACCGCAGCCAGCGACAGAGCCATCGCCTTGATGACGAAATCGTTGACCGAGATCTTGTAGGCCGGCTTGCCGTCTGTCTCCGGCGCGGACGCATTCAGCTCACCGCGTAGCGCCAAAAGTGCGTCGAGCGACACCTCGCGTGTGAGGTAGAAGTGCGGCACCGTCTGCTTGGACTCGGTCAGGCGACGCGCGATGGTTTTGCGCATCCCATCGTGCGGAATTTCCTCAAAAGTGCCATCCGGGAACGAGGCGCGGATTTGCTCGTCGGTCATGCCCTGCGCCATGGCAGCGGGTGCAGGCGCAGCCGCCTTCGGCGCCGCTGGCTTGTCGGCCGCAGGCGCCGCAGCCGCCGGTTTGGGCGCAGCTTTCGCCGCCTCCACATCGCGCTTCACAATCCGCCCATTCGGCCCGCTGCCGGTGATCGCGGACAAATCAAGCCCCGCCTGCTCGGCGAGCCGCCGCGCAAGCGGAGACGCCGCCACACGCCCACTGCCATTCATGCTTGCCGCAGGCGCAGCACTCGGCGCCGGAGCCGCGCTCTCAGCCGGGGCAGCCGCAGCGGGCTCAGCCCCATTGCTCGCGGCAGGCGCGGGCGCCGCAGCTGCCGGCGCAGCATCCATCGCGCCAGCATCTTCGCCTTCCATCAACAAAATCGCGATCGTATCGTTCACCGGAACATCAGCCGTCCCTTCAGCGACAACAATCTTGCCGACGGTCCCCTCGTCCACCGCCTCCACTTCCATCGTCGCCTTATCGGTCTCGATCTCAGCGATCACGTCCCCCGAGTTCACCTGATCGCCTTCTTTCACGAGCCACTTGGCCAGCGTGCCCGCCTCCATCGTCGGCGATAGAGCTGGCATCAGTATGGGGGTCGGCATGGCGTCTCCTGGGGGAATTTACCGCGTCTTTTGCCGCGACAGTCCGGCAAGCGAAACACGATTGCAAGTCGGGTCAGGGCGGTGGCTGCAGTGTAACCGCACTGAAGTAGACAAAACCGCCAAAGCGTGCCGGGGTACCCACCTCCGGGACGCTCCAATCAGGCGATCGACCACATGAAAATTCTGTTCCTGCACAACAACTTCCCCGGCCAGTACCGCAGGATCATGACGCATCTCCAGGATCAGCCGGACGTGGAGATGGTCGCTGGCACACTCGCCTCGAACCAGCAGCGCTTCAACGTCAAGCGGATCGACTTCACGCCCCATCGCGAGCCGACGAAGGGCATTCATCCCACAATGGTGACGGCGGAACGCGCGGTGATCACAGCGCAAGCCGCCTTCAAGGCGCTTTATCCCCTCAAGAAGGCCGGCTGGTCACCAGATCTTGTCTGCGCCCATTCCGGCTGGGGCCCGTCACTGCTCATGAAAGAGCTGTGGCCGCAGACCAAAATGATTTGCCTGTTCGAGTGGTTCTACAATGCCCGCGGGAGCGACGCCGATTTCTTCGGCGAGGCCAGCCACGACGCTGCCGCCCGCACGCAATTCAAAAACCTGCCGATATTGATGGACTATGCCGTGATGGACTTCGGCACCTCGCCGACCCGCTGGCAGTGGAGCCAATTCCCGCAGCACATGCGCGGCCCGATTAACGTGCTGCACGAGGGTGTGGACTGCACATATTTCGCGCCAGGCGAGGACAGCGTGACCGTGGGCGAGCGCACCTTCACTGCCGACGACGAGGTGGTCACCTACGTCGCACGCGGCATGGAGCCTTACCGCGGCTTCCCGCAGTTCATGGAGATGGTGTCCAAAGTACAAAAGGTGCGGCCCAACCTTCACGTCCTGATCGCGGGCCAGGATCGCGTTGCATACGGCCGCAAGCGCGACGACGGCAAGACCTACAAGGAACACGCCCTCGAAACGCTGGAACTCGATCTGTCGCGGGTCCACTTTTTGGGGTTGGTGCCGCTCTCCACGCTGCGCTCCATGTTCAGAATCACGAAGGCGCACATCTACCTTAGCGCGCCATTCGTTCTCAGCTGGTCGATGCTGGAAGCCATGGCCACCGGTGCACTCGTGATCGGATCACGGACTGCGCCTGTGGAAGAAGTGATAGTTCATGCCGAAAACGGTTTATTAATCAACTTTTTCAACGTCGATGAACAAGTGGATACACTGTTGTCCATTCTCCACAAAGATGTGGAAACCGAAAGTCTCAGGCAAGCTTCGCGTGAAACCATATTGCAGCGGTATGACGTGGAACACATCATACCCCGTCAACTGCGGTTCTATGAATGCGTCGCGCGGGGGGAGCAGCCCGAACTGAGCACGGGCCTTGCATGAGAACCTAGCGCGCCGGTGAACCGCTCCGGACGCGGAAGAGAAATAAGGACGGTGTTGAAGGGGGGAACGCTGTGGCGCACGGGCTCGTGCGGCGCGGGCGGGAACGCGATTGTCGCCAGCGGACTTATCCCCGCTCGTGACAGACACAGTAAAGTGACATGCAGACTGAAACGCTGAACCAATATCAATCGAAGGCGGACAACCCGGAATAGACTTGGCCGCCGGAGACAGAAGGAGACCGACAAATGAAACCAATGGTTCTGTTTGCCTCTCTCACCGCTTTGGCGGCGATGACATTCGTAAGCGCGCCGACACCTGCTCACGCTAAACAAGTCTGCAAACCGCGCGCAGAACTCATTAAACTGCTCGACAGCAAATACGGCGAGAAACAACGCTCGTTCGGCCTCCAGAATAACCGCCGTGTCCTGGAGCTCTACGCCTCCCGCACCGGCAGCTGGACCGCCATCCTAACCATGCCCTCCGGCCGCTCCTGCATCGTCGGCGCCGGCGAGGCGTGGACCACCCTGCCCCCGATCCCCATCGGCGACCCGGCATAAGACATTTCAGTCTGAAAGCGTTGCGCGAGCGCAACTGACCGACTAGCCACGGCGCCAAACCAATTTGGAGGGCGTGCCGTGGGTGTTGATGGGAAAATCGTGCTGGTCACTGGAGCCAGCCAAGGGATCGGTAAAGCCTGCGCGCTGACCCTTGCAAAAGCGGGCGCCAAGGTGGTGCTCGCCGCCCGGAGCCAGGACAAGCTCGACGCCGTGGCCGCTGAGTGCGGCGAAGGCGCGCTCGCAGTGGCATGCGATGCCACCGATCCGGCAAGCGTCGACGCGCTCTATGCCGCGATTGGCGAAAAATTTGGCCGGCTTGATGTGGTGTTTAACAACGCCGGCAATAACATCCCTGGAACCGACTTTGGCGATATCGAATTCGGTGACTGGCGCCATGTCATCGGCCTTAACCTCGACGGTGCGTTCCTGATTGCCCGCGGCGCCTACCGCATGATGCGCGATCAAAGCCCCAAAGGCGGGCGGATTATTAACAACGGATCGATCTCCGCCTACGCACCCCGTCCGGGCTCTGCACCATACACCGCCTCCAAACACGCCATTACCGGCCTCACCAAAACGATCAGCCTCGATGGCCGCAAACACGACATCGCCTGCGGCCAGATCGATATCGGCAACGCGCTCACCGAAATGGCCGCCCGCATGGCCAAGGGCGTGCCGCAAGCGGACGGGGAAATCCGCGTCGAACCGCTCATGGACGTGCAGGTGGTGGCTGATACCGTGCTCTACATGGCCGGCCTCGACCTTTCCGCGAACGCTCAGTTCCTCACCGTGATGGCCACGAAGATGCCGTTCGTCGGCCGCGGTTGAACGGCCAAGTGCCGTTGCACCGCGTCGCAAACCGGTCACAGAGGAAGGTTATCCCCGGCGCATGACAGATTCAAAAACCCCACCAACGCTCGGCGTCGCCCTCACCGTCGCCGAGCTTGAGGACAACCTCGACCTCGTCCGCGACCACGAGCGCGACGTGGAACTTCAAGACTTCGGCCCACCGGACGGCATCACAGGCGACTGGCGCCCCGCGGCCGACAAAGCCGTTGCGCTGCTTCAGGGGCACGAGGGCCGTCTTGGCATCCACGGCCCGTTCTGGGGTTTCTCTCTGTCCACCACCGACCCAGACGTCTCGGCCATCGTGAAGCGCCGCCTCGATCAAGCGCTTGACATCACCGAGCATTTGGGCGGAACGCATGTCGTCGTGCACAGTCCGGTCGGCATTTGGGATTGCCACCAATTCCCTGTCCAGCCGCGCGACTTCCAACGCAAGATGGAAGCCTTTCAGGCCAACGTATCCGACGCCGTCACCCGTGCGGCGTCACTGGGCTGCCAGCTCGTCCTTGAAAACATCGAGGATATTGACCCTTACGTGCGGTTCGGCCTGATCGCCGCGCTCGATCCCAAGGGCATCGCGCTCAGCATCGACACAGGCCACGCCAGCTACGTGCACAAAATGCACCGCGCCCCGCCGGTCGACGCATTCGTCCACGCTGCCGGGCCCCGCCTCGGCCACATGCATCTGCACGACAACGACGGCAACGCCGACCGCCACTGGTGTCCCGGCACCGGCACGATTGCGTGGCATGCGGTCTTCGACGCGCTCCATCAATCGACCAGCATCGATACCGATGAGCCAGACCGGCCGCGCCTCCTCCTAGAACTGCGCAACAAGCGCCTGCTGCGCCCCGCAATCGATTACTTCACGGGCAGAGGTCTCGCGGTTTAGCGTGATCAGACGCCAGGCGGCGCGGGCAGTGGAATGTCTTCCAGCCTCAAACCGCTGTTCAGCAGCACCAGGAAGGCCACGAAAATAGCGGCCGCCAAAACGGTGGCGATCATCACCTTCAGGCGCAGCTTCGGGATCGCCGGCGCGCCCGCCTCCTGCCCCTTCACCAGCTGGTCTTTCGGCGTCACCGCGCGGAAGCCCAGCGGCAGCACGATGAAGAAGGCGATCCACCAGAAGATGAAGTAAAGGGCGATCGCGCTGCCGATCCCAATGCCCATCAGACCTCTTCCAGCTCCGTCAGCACGCCGCCCATATCCTTAGGGTGAAGAAACAGCACAGGTTTCCCGTGCGCCCCGATCTTGGGCTCACCATCGCCCAAAACACGCGCACCGGCTGCCTCTAGCTGCGCAGCCGCGGCGCGGATATCGGACACTTCGTAGCACACGTGATGCATCCCACCCGCCGGCTGCCGCTCCAAAAACGCAGCGATCGGCGAGCCTTCGCCGAGCGGCTCGAGCAGCTCCACCTTGGTGTTGGGCAACTCCACAAAGACCACCGTCACCCCATGTTCAGGCAAAGCCTGCGGCTCCGACACCTGCGCCCCCAGCGCATCGCGATACTGCGCCACGGCGCTCGCCAGGTCCGGCGTCGCAATTGCCACGTGGTTCAGCCGCCCGATCATGCCGTTCCCCTCAAACCGTGTTCACGAACACATGGCAGATGGGCTTCTTGCCCCAGCGCTGCCCCATAAAGCCGCGCACGGCCCGCCGCGCCGCCTGCGCCACCATGTCGAGGTCCTTCCGGCGGTGCCGCGGGATCGACATGATCGCACCCTCAATCTCGTCCATCAGTGCATCGCGGAACAGCGTGCGGTCGTCATCGCGGTGCGGCACCCCGATCAGCACCACCTCAGGGTCATCGTCGAGCTCGAAGCGGTCATCGAGCAGCACCGACGCGACCACCACACCCGCATACGCCAGCGAGCGTCGCTCCCGCACATTGGCGTCGTCGGGATTTCGCAGAAGGCGCCCGTCCTTCAAAAACACATCGTGCAAGATTTCGTCGACCACCTCCGCCGCCCCCGGCGCCAGACGGATCATCTTGCCGTTTTGCGAGACAACGACCTCTTCAATGCCGCACTCGCGCGCAAACGCAGCCTGCGCCGTCAGATGCATCGGCTCGCCATGCACCGGCACCAGCACTTTAGGCTTTAGCCAGGAATACATCTCGCGCAGCTCGTCCCGCCGCGGATGGCCCGATGTATGGACCAGCGCATCGCCGTCGGTCCAAACCTCTATCCCCTGCACGGCGAGGCCGTTCACCACCGCGTTCACCGCCTTCTCGTTCCCAGGGATCGTGCGCGATGAAAAAATCACTCGGTCCCCCGGCGAAAGCGCCACACGGGGATGCTCATCGTTGGCAATTTTGGCGAGTGCCGCCCGCTCCTCGCCCTGACTTCCCGTCAAAAGCACCAACACCTTGTCGCGCGGCAGATGGCCAAAATCGTCCTCGGCCAGGAACGGCGGCAGGCCATCCATAAAGCCACACTCGGTCGCCACGCCAATGACCCGGCGCATCGCCCGGCCCATCACCACCACGTGCCGATCCGCCTTCGCCGCCGCCTCGCAGATCGCTTTGATACGCGCCACGTTCGACGAAAATGCCGTCACAGCCACCCGGTGAGGCGACTCCGCGACCACCCGCGCAATCTCAGCGCCCACATCGGCTTCGGAGGGCGAGTGGCCGGCCCGCATCGCGTTCGTGCTGTCGCTCATCATCGCAAGCACGCCCTGCGCACCCACCTCGCGGAACCGGTCAATGTCGATGGGCTGCCCAATCCCCGGCGTCTTATCGATCTTCCAGTCGCCCGAATGCACCACAGTGCCAAAGCTCGTCGTGATCGTGAGCGCGTTCGGCTCAGGGATCGAGTGGGACACCGGGATCAGCTCGACCTTAAACGGCCCCAGCTCAATGACGCTCCCCTGCGCGACCGTGTGGATCTTCGGCATCACGGCGTGGCCGTTCTCCACCCCCTTCGCCCGCAACAGTCCGGCGGTGAACCGCGTCGCATACACCGGCACATCACCCAGCCGCGGCCACAGATCGAGAAGCGCGCCGTAGTGATCCTCGTGCGCGTGGGTGATGATGATGCCTTCCAGCGAGGAGCGCTCATCCTCGATGAAGCTGATGTCGGGCAAGATCAGATCGACGCCGGGCGCGATGCGGTGGTCCGCGAACGTCACGCCGCAATCCACCATCAGCCAGCGCTTGGCGTGGGGCGGGCCGTAACCGTAGAGCGCCAAGTTCATGCCGATCTCGCCAACGCCGCCTAGCGGCAAAAAGACGAGCTCTGCACCTTGTTCGCTCATAGTCGCTCCCTGTGAATGAACACATCGCCGGCGGCGATGGTGTGAACGGTGCCGCCGGCATCCAGGATCAGCCGACCCGCGTCGTCCAGCCCCTCGAACCTGCCGTCTATGGACCCCGCCGGCAAGCGCACGGTGATGGGCGAGCCGATCCCCACCGCGCGGGACAGCCATGCTTCACGAATGGCGCTGACACCGCCGGGCGAGGACAACGTCGCCACATTGGCCGCCAAACGCTGCATTAACCGGTCGCGCACGTCGCTAATGTGCACCGGCGCATGCTCGCGCAAATGGGTCGCGTCCACCTCGCTTGGATGATGAGACACGTTGACGCCAAAGCCGAATACAATGGTCCGCACAGCACCGGCGCTCTGGCTCTCCAGCAAAATGCCGGAGACCTTGCGGCCACCGATCAGCACATCATTGGGCCACTTAAGTTCGGGTCTGATCCCAAGGCCCTCCAGCACCTCCCCCAGCGACACAGCCGCTGCGAGCGGTAAGGCCGAGAAGGCATCCCCCGTCAGATCGGTGCGCATCGCGCAGCTGGCATAAAGGTTCCCCGCCTCCGACACCCACTGCCGGGCGCGGCGGCCACGCCCGCTGAGTTGCCGCTCCGCCGTCACCCACAGCGGCCCCTCGCCAGTCAGCCGAGACAGCGCTTCATCATTGGTGGAGCCGACATCGCCAAGGGCGATCAAGGTGGGACCGTTCATCCCATGGGGTCTAAAATAGGCTTTGCGCGGCGGCTAGGGCTGCGGCCAACACCGGCGTCCAAAACCAGAAAAAGAAGACCGACAGTCCTGCGCACACCGCGAGCACAATGCGCAGCTCCCCGGCCATCGGCTCTAGCCGATCGGTGAACGTGTCGAACATCATGATTTTGACCACCCGTAAAAGCGCGAACGCAATCATCGCCGACGACACAATCGCCACCGCAGCAAGCGGGAGGAGGCCCGCGTCCATCGCCGCCAGCAGCACATAATATTTGCCAAAGAAGCCCAGCAGCGGCGGCAAACCCGCCAGCGAGAACAACAGCACGATGAACCCCATCCCCATCCACGGGTTCACCCGCATTAAGCCAGCCACATCGTCGATCTCTTCGACCATCCCTTCATCGTCCCGACGCATCGCAAGCACGCAGGCAAACACACCAGTCATGGCAATCGCGAAGATCGTCATGAACACCACCGCAGCCGCAACGCCCGCTTCACCGCCCGCCGTGATCGCTAGAAGCGCTAATCCCCACTGGCTCACCGCGCAGTAGGCGAGAAGCCGCTTTATGTTGCGCTGCTGCAGCGCCGCAATGGCGCCAAACAGCATCGACAACACAGCAAGTGCGGCGAGGACCGGCTGCCACTCCGGCATCATCGCGTCCGTCGCAAAGCGCGTTAGGAAGGCCATAACCGCCACCTGAGGCGCGGCGGACAAAAACGCCGCCACAGGCGTAGGCGCGCCTTCAAACACGTCAGGCGCCCAGGTGTGAAACGGCACAATCGCCAGGCGAAACGCAATCGCCGCCAACACCATGCCAATCCCAGCCAACAAACCAGGTGACGGCGAGGCCATCGCGAGCGCAATTACAGAGAAACTCAGCCCGCCGGCAAAACCGTAAACCAAGCTGATCCCAAACAGGCAAATCGCCGACGCTAGCGCACCCAACAGCAAAAGCTTGAGACCCGCTTCGGTGGATCGCTCCGCATCGCGGTTGATGGCCGCCAACACATAAGAGGCGATGGCAAACAGCTCGATTGCGAGAAACGCCGTCAATAGGTCCGTGGCGGAGACGAGCACCATCAGGCCGACTACCGCCAAGAGCATCAGCGATGGATACTCCTGCCGGGCAAACGACTGATGGCGCGCGTACGCCAACGTCATCGCAACGCACGCGCCCGACGTCAGAACCACAACAATTTTGACAAAGCGCGCGAACTCATCGAACGCGAGCGGCCCCTCATTCACCTCCGGCGTGCCGCTGAAGCACAGCCACACCAGGCTTCCCACAAGCGCGCCCAAGGCGGCAAGCGCGAGCGTCGGGGTCGCGTTCTCCCTGTTAAACGCCCCCGCCACAAGCAGGCTGAGAGCCGTCACGGTGAGCATCATTTCGGGTATGAAAACCAGAGGGTTCCACGCCGAAGCGATCATTGATCGAGGTCAACGCCTGGCTCGACGCCGCTGGCATGAATGCCTTGGCTCACCGCATCGCGCGTCGAGCCTTCGACGGCAAACACGCTCGTGTCGATGAGCGGCCCCGTGGTCGTCGCCGCTCCGCCCTCATGCTGCGCCACAAGGCGGTTCACCGACGCCTCATTCACAGTCAGCAGAGGCTGCGGAAAAATCCCGAACACCACCACGAGCAGGGCAAGCGGTGCGACCGATAATTTCTCCCGTACGGTGAGGTCGGTCATCCGCCGCATCGCTTCCGTTTCAAGCGGCCCGAGCACCACCTTGCTGTAAAGCGCAAATCCGGCAGCGCTCGCCGCTAAAAGGCCAACTGCCGCGAGGAGCGCAAGCAGAGGCGCCGCCTCAAACACCCCCACAAACGCCAAAAACGCACCCACAAATCCCACAGTGCCCGGCACAAACACCACCGAGAGTGTGGCGATCAAAAGAATCGCCGACAGCCACGGCATTTTCCCCGCCAAGCCCCCATAGGCGGTGATCTCGCTGGTGTTGGCGCGCTGGGCAATGGCCGCCACAGCGAAGATCAGCGCCGCCACTGCCACGCCATGGCCCACCATCAGCAACAGCGCGCCCTGCACGCTCTGCTGGTTCAGCGCAAACAGGCCAAGCAACGCAAAACCCATTGGCACCATCGACGCGTAGGCGATCATCTTCATGAGGTCCCGCTGCACAAGCGCGAGCAGCGATCCGGCACCGATGGTCACAAGACCGAGCGCCAGGCCAAGCCAACTGAGATCGGCCGACGCCGCTGGAAAGAGCGGCAACACCAGCCGGGCAAA
>CAKZYH010000319.1 GCA_937884725.1 uncultured Paracoccaceae bacterium | reverse complement strand
GCGCCGTGGACGTCGACGTCGGCAATGCCGACGGTGCGGCCGACGCGGCGGGCGGTGGCTTGGGCGTCCACGTACGGGCCGAAGGCGGGGCGTAGGTAGTCGACCCGTAGGTCGATGGTGGGGACAGCGCCGCCAACGGCGAGGGCGACGGCGAAGTCGCCCGCCACATCCACGAACGAGGCGAGGGCGCCGCCGTGGAACTGGTTGGTGCCGCGGCCGCGCTCGGAAAATGCGCTCATGGGCATGCGCAGGCTGATGCGGTGCTGATCAGCGTCGAGCGAAGTGACTTCCATTTCGAGCGCGGCGATGAACGGGGAGGCGGCGAACATCTCCATAATCGCTTCGGCGGTGAGGGGTTCTTTGTCGCTCATGGCGCCGGGGCCTCGATGATGGCAGTGGCCTCGATTTCGATGAGGAGGCCTTCTTTCAGGAGCACGGCGCCGCCGATGAGGGCTGCCGCGGGGACCGCCTCGCCGGGGAAGCGTTCGGTTTGGGCGCGGATGAAGCCGTCCGCGGCGCCGATGTCGGTGATGTAGGCTGTGATGCGGACGACATCGGCGAGGGTGGCGCCGGCTTTAGCGAGGGCGGCCTCGATCTTGTCGTAGGTGGCGACGGTCTGGCTGTAGGTATCATCGCCGACGATGGAGCCGTCGGGGCGCAGCGATGTGGTGCCGGCGACGAAGACCATGTTGCCGGCGCGTACCGCCCGGGCGTAGCCGCCTGCCGCTTCGGTGCCGTCGAAAATTCGCGTGTGAGCCATCGTTTCTATCCCAGTCCTATCCGAGTGTGCCGAAGGTTTGCGCGAGGCGTGCCGTGATTGCCTTGCGGTCCACCTTACGTGCGCCGGTCAGCGGTAGAGGGTCCGATTGCAGCGCGATGCGGCGCGGGTGGGCGTAGGCCGGGCCGTTTTGGAGGGTGTGGGCCTTGAGTTCGGCCTCGTCGGCGGAGGCGCCGTCGCGCAGGACGACGAGGGCGGCGGGCGCCTCGCCCTTGGTGGAATGGGGCAGGGCGACGACGCAGACATCGACCACGGCGGGGTGGCTCAGCATGAGGTTTTCCACCTCGCGCGGATAGATGTTTTCGCCGCCGCAGTTGAACATGTCGTCGACGCGGCCTTGGAAGTAGTAGAAGCCCTCGGCGTCTTTGCGGAAGAGGTCGCCGGTGCGCAGCCAGCCGTCCCGAAAACGCTCCGCGTTCACTTCGGGCAGGTTGTAGTAGCCTGGGGTGACGCCGGGGTTTTTGACCCAGAGTTCGCCGGCTTCCTCGTTTTCGATGCCGTCGGTGGTGACGAGTTTGACCTCGCCTTCGGGCCATGCGGCGCCGGCGGAGCCTCGGGGGACGGGGCGGCCGTCGGGGGGAGCCCCGAGCATGACGGGACCGCCCTCTGTGAGGCCGTAGCTTTGCAGGACCGCAACGTTGAGCTTGCGGGCCATGGCGTCTTCCAGTTCTTCGTGGACCGGGGCGGAGCCGACGACGGCGAGTTGGAGCGAGGAGAGGTCGAGCGTTTCGAGGAGGTCGGTTTCTTCCAGGAGCAGCGTGAAGACTGTTGGGACGCCGGAGATGTGGGTGACCTTGTGGTCGGCGATGGCGTGCAGGAAGTCGCGGGCGGAGAATTCGGGCATTAGCACCATGGAGCCGCCCGTCGCCAGCCGCGGTTTCACCGCGCCGGCCATGGCGTTCTTGTGGTAGAGCGGGACGGCGACGAGGTTGCGCACGCCCTCTGCCGGTGGCCAGGTTTTGAGGTACGTGTTGAGCCACCAGAGCTGGCCGGCGTGGGTGAGGGGCACGCCCTTGGGGCGGCCTGTGGAGCCTGAGGTGTAGGACAGGAAGCACAGGGCGTCGGCGGGGAGGCTGGGCGGGTCGAACGGGGCGGCGCCCGCGTCGGCTAGGGCGGCTTCGTAGTCGTCGAAGCCGTCGATGGGATCGCCGATGGCAAGGCGCAGGGTGAGCGATTTGTCGGTGTCGGCGAGTTCTAGGATGGCGGCGTTGGCGGCGGCTTCGGCGATGACGGCGCGGGGCGCTGCGTCGGCCATGACGTGGGCGAGCACATCTCGGCCCTGGCGGGTGTTGATCGGAACCGGGACGAGGCCGGCGCGCATGGCACCGAACATGACCTCGATGAACTCAAGGCGGTTGCCGCACGACAGGATGACGCGCTCGCCGGGCTTGAGGCCGGCGTCGGTGAGGTGGCGTGCGACACGGTCGAGCCGGTTGTCGAGTTCGGCATAGGTTTGGGTGCGCTGCTGACCGCCCCACAGATCGATCACGGCGACGCGGTCGGGATCGGTTGTCGGCCAAGTGCCGGTCCAGTATCCCAAGTTCGTAGTCCGTGCGTCGGTCATGGCTAGGCCGTCCTTTGCGATGGTCGTGCCATGCGCTTTAGCACGATTGTCGCCGGCCGGTTCCAGGCTTACGAACGCTTGAGGACAAGTGGGAGGGCGCGCTGTGCCGCAACACATCACCGGTATCGATCATCTGGTCATTTTGGTTGGCGACCTCGACGCCTCGGCGGCGACCTATGGCGCGCTCGGCTTCACGATTTCGCCGCGGGGCATGCATTCGGCGCACATGGGAACCGGCAACCACACGATCATGCTGCAGGACGACTATTTCGAGCTGTTGGCGCCGCTGACGCCGACTGAGCAGAATGGGCCGATGCGTGAGCGGCTTGGCGGTGGCGACGGACTTTATGCGACTGCGCTGCGGACCGATGATGCTGCTGGCATGCACCGGGAACTGTCCGATATGGGGATCGGCGCTGCGGAGCCGGTGGACTTTCAGCGGCCGGTGGATTTGCCGGGTGGCGGCACCGGTGAAGCAGCGTTTCGGGTCACTCGCATAGTCGAGCCCGGGAGCCCGCGCGATGAGCTTTTTGGGTGTCAGCACCTGACGCGCGAGACGGTGTGGCTGCCCTCGTTGATGGAGCATGCCAACGGGGCGGTGGGTATTTTGGCGGTGGACGCGGTGGCGGGGGATCCGGCTCATGCGGCGGAGGCGCTAGCGGTCTTGTTTGGGTCGGAGCCGCAAAAGGATGGGGCGGCGGTGAGCCTCGCGGCGGGTGATGTGGCGTTGACGATCGCGCCGGGGGATGCGGGTGGACGGCCGTTCCGCCTGACCGGGATGACCCTTGGGGTGAGCGATATTGTAAAGACCAAGGCTGCGCTGTCCGGCACCGAGTACACCGAGGAGGGGGGTGCTGTGGTGGTGCCGGCCAACGCAGCGCACGGTGTGACGATCACGTTTAAGGAGGAGAATCGTGGCTGATATCGGCCCGAAGCATAAAGCGCCGGCGACTACGTCGCGCTAACGGCCGCGTTTGGCCGCCCGGTCTGCGCATGCGTGCCGTACTGGATGACAATCAGGAGTGCGCGCATGCCTGGCGATACACACGGCTATGTCTTACCGCTGACGGCAGCGGAGACGGCGCGCCTTCACAGGCAGGCTCATTTTCTTGATCGGTCCACGAACCCGCTGCTCGCGCGATACATCCGCCCGGGCATGAACTGCGTTGAACTCGGCTGTGGTCTGGGCGCGTCGACGCAGACCATTCGCGAGCTGCTTGGACGCGCTGGACGTCTCACGGCAGTCGATCAGGGTGAAGCATTTCTGCGGTATACTCAGGATCGGCTCGACAAAACCGGCAATGTTGGGGTCGATTTCATCAACAGTCGTGCAGAAGAATTTGATTTTCCGCTAGACTGTGATTTGGTTTTTGGCCGTGCGGTACTCCATCACACGCGTGGGCCTGAGCAGATATTTTCGCGCGCGGCCGCATCACTGCCGCGGGGCGGCTTCGTTATCTTTCAGGAGCCTGTGATTTCCGCAATTCATCGTACGCGATTGCCGGAGCCTGTTGCGCAGCTCTGGCGGTGGTACTCAGCGTTGGGAGAGTTCGGCGGCTTCCATTTTGACGTCGGCGATAGCTTGGCAGGCTTTGCGCAGGACGCGGGGCTCGAGATTGTGGAGATGTCGGGGTTTGAACCGATGCTCGTGAGCCAGGATGATCTGTCAGTCTACCCGGGCCTGCTCCAGGTGTTTGGCGATCAGTTGGTTGCTGCGGATCTCGCCACGACGGCGGAGGTCGAAAAGGTGCAGCGCGCGTTGGAAGTCGAGGCGGAGCGAGGCGTGCCGCTGCCCTATGTGCCGTTCCTGCACTGCGTCGCAATGCGGCCGCTGCATTGGCCTGGTTCCGGTTCACTGGAACGCTGAGAACGAGGCCAGCTGATGGCGGGCTGCGTCGATCCTATACAGGCCAGCTTCGACCGCATGAAGATGTGCCAGATGATTGCCGAGAGCGCGGATGAACTGCTTGAGATGGCCTGCAAGATCGGCGCTGCGCGTCCCGTCAGTTGAATCCCTGCAGCTGCGAGGGGAGGTATGTGGCAAGGCCAGGGAAGGCGAGCACCAAGGCGAGCACGACGAGCTGGCATAGGATGAAGGGCACCACGCCTCGGTACATGTCGCCGAAGCTGATGTCCTTTGGCGCGATCGATCTGAGGTAGAAGATCGATGGCGCCATGGGCGGCGTCAGGTAGCTCGTCTGGATGACGATCACCATGATGGCGGCGAACCAGATGGTGTCGATGCCGGCGCTGGCGAGGATGGGGAGGAAGATCGGGAGCGTGATGAGCACCACCGAGACCCAATCCAGGATACAGCCGGCGAGGAACACGATCAGGATGAGGATCGCGAGGATGCCCCATTCGGGGAGTCCCGCGGTGAAGACCATGTCTTGGATGAGGGCGTTGCCTTGGTGGAGCCGGAAGATGCCGGCGAACATGTTTCCGCCGGCGACGATCAGCATGATCATGCAGTTGATGAGGAGGGTGCGGCGCAGCGTGTCTGCGAGCACTTTGAGCGAAAAGCGGCCGTAGAAGATGGTGAGGAGGACGGCGCCCAGCGCCCCGATGGAGGCGGCCTCGGTGGGGGTTGCGACGCCCATCAGGATGGCGCCGAGCACAGCGCCGATGAGGAAGACGGCGGGGACAATGCCGGTCGCTGAGACCCAAAGCTTTTCGCCGAGCGACATGTCGGCGCCTTCGAAGACGGGCGGGGCATCTTGCGGGCGCAGTAGGGCGCGGAAGAAGATGTAGCCGAGGAACAGCCCTACCATGATGCCGGCGGGGATGAGGATGGCGGCGAAGAGTTTGCCGGCCGATTCGTTGGCGATGGATGCGTAGATGACCACCACGATGGAGGGCGGGATCATGGTGCCGAGCGAGCCGCCGGCGCAGATGGTGCCGGAAATCAGCGACTTGGAGTAGCCATTGCGCATCATGATCGGGATCGCCATGACGCCGATGACGACCTCGACCGCGCCGACGATGCCGGTGGAGGCGGCAATGATGGCGGCCATGGCGACCGTGGCGAGGGAAAGGCCGCCCGGTAATCGGCCGAGCCAGACCTGCATGGCCCTGAATAATCGTTCCGAGATGCCGGACGCTTCCAGCATGACGCCCATGAACACGAATGCGGGGATCGCGGTCAGCAGGAGCTGCGACGCTGTGCCTTGGATGATGTTGTAGAGCTGGACCGGGGTGCGGAAGCCGAACTCAGGGAAGGCCATGAGGAAGGCCGTTGCGATGAGGGCGAACGCGACCGGTATTCCGAGAAACACGAACAGGAACAGCATCGGGAACATCAATGCTGCGAGAACTTCATTCTCCATGCGTTATCGCCTCGGCGCCGTGCTGTGGGGTCTCATGGTTCGATGAATTCCTCGCGCACGCTGGGGCCGGGGACCTCGGTAGGCCAGCGCAGGCCGAGGAGATGGCGGATCGTCTCTAGGATGATTTGAATGAGGAAGGCTGCGAGGCCGATGGTGATGCCGGCGAGGAAGGGCCACAGGATCGGCTCCCACGCGCTCATGGCCTCCAGCGTGCCGCGCGTATACGCGCGCAGGGCTTTGGTGTAGGCGAACTCAGTGGTGAGCCACAGCGCCGGTATAAGCGCGAAAAGGTAGAACGCCGCGTTGATGCCGTGCTGGACGCGCACCGGCAGGCGGCTTGAGAGAAAGTCGATCCGCACGTGTTGGTTGGCGCGCAGCGTGTAGGCGGCGCCGAGCAGGAATAGCGTGCCGTTGAACATGTAGGAGACGGTCAGCGCCCAGATGGTCGGCTGCCCGAAGACTTTGCGCGAGATAACTTCGTAGGCCATGGAGCCGATCATCACCAAGATGAGCAACATGGCGATCCAGCCGGTGACTTTGCCGAGTAAGTCTAGGATTGAGATGGCGCGCAGGACGGGTTGCGGGCGCAAGTTTGACCTCCGGTCTGGGTAGGCAACGGGGCGGCACATGAGCGCCGCCCCGCGTGGGTTTTGTTAGTTACGGTGGTCGACGACCATGTACTTTGAGTTGGCGCGCCACTTGTCTTGGAACGCAACGATGGAGTCGTAGAGCTCCTTGGCGTGGGGGTTGCCATCGGCTGCGGCTTCCTCGCTCACCCGGGCAGCCCATGTGCGGGCGGCGTCTTCGGAGGCTTGCCGGAACTCAGGCGTCAGCTCGATGAAGGTGTTGCCGCCTTCCTGGAGCGTTGCCATGGCGTCGAGGTCCGCCGCGATGAAGCGGTTCATGCCTTCGTAGGTTGTGATGCGGGCCGCGAGATGGATCGCGTCCTTGTACTCCTGGGGCAGCTCTTCCCAGTTTTCGAGGAGGACGACGCCCTCAAACGCGAATGCAGCCGCGTGGATGCCCGGGAAGATGATGAACGGGGCAACTTCTTGGTAGCCCTGCTTCAGGTTCTCGGACGGGGTCGAGTATTCGGTCATGTCGAGGCCGCGGCGCTCCAGGAGGCCGTAGATCTCCGAGCCCGGGACCGTGGTGGGCGTGGCGTCGAACGCTTCCTGGATGATGGCAGCCCAGTTGCCGAGCGTGCGGTAGGAGACGCCGGCGAGGTCATCGGTGCTGCCGATCTCCACGTGGCTGTGGGCGAAGAGTTCGGACGGGCCGGCGCCGAGGAAGAAGGAGTGCATGCCCATCTTGTCGGCCCTGTGGGCGCGCAGGATCTCTTCACCGCCGCCGTAGTACATCCACGGCACGAGGGAATCGACGCCGAGGCCGGTGGGCAGGCCGCCGATCATGGCGTTGAACGGATCTTGTGTGCCCAGGAAGGACGGCGGCATCATCGCCATCTCGACGAGGCCGTCTTCCACGGCGTCGTAGATGCGGAAGATGTTGCCGATGGCTGAACCCGGGACCGGCTCAAGCACCATTCCGCCGTCGGTGAGCTGGCCGACCAGCTCGGTAAACGGGACCAGGAAGTTGTTGTAGTAGGAACCGGTTTCGCTATCGAACGTTGCAATGCGCCATTCGAAGTCTTGCGCCTGAGCGGCGGCCGGGGTGAGCACTAAGGCGGACGAAACCGCCAAAGCTTTCAGCATCTTCATCAATTTGCTCCTGTCGTGAACGGCCGTTGGATCGGCCTGTTTCTCGCTTGCGCGATGTGTGTCGTCAGCGCGTGCACGGCACGTGCCAGGGACGACGGTCGTCATTCATGGGGTCGCGCTCGCTGTGGGTGAGACGACGACTTTCCCGAACACTTTGCGCTCTTCCAGTTTGCGGAAGGCGTCCTGCGTGCGCTCTAACGGGAGTGTGCTGTCGACGAGGGCGGCCAGTTCGCCCCGTTCGACCATGCCGATGAGATCGCGCACGTCCTCGATGGACCAGCCGTTGGATCCCATGATGTTCAGTTCGAACGTCCAGATGAAGCGGATGTCGGTTTTGGGGTCGAAGCCGGCGGTGGCGCCGCACGTGACCATGCGGCCGCCCTTTGTGAGGCAGCGCAGCGCTGGGACCCAGGTGTCGCCGCCGGTGAAGTTGACGACGAGATCGACGCCGCCGCCGCCGGTGACGCGGGGTTTGCCGAAGCGTTCGGTGACGACTTTGCGGAAATCGTCCTCAGCGTAATTGATCAGATGATCGGCGCCCAAGTCGGCGAGCCGCTGGAGTTTTTCATCGCTTGAAGCGGTGGCGATGACCTCCGCGCCGGCGGCTTTGGCGAGCTGCACGCAGCAGGTGCCGACGCCGCCAGATGCGCCCAGGATAAGGACTTTCTCGCCGGCGCTGACGTTGGCGCGGCGCACCATCATCCGGTAGGCAGTGCCGTAGGCGCAGGGGAGCGCGGAGGCTTCGGCAAAACTCATGCTGTCGGGGATTGCGACGAGCTGATCGGCGTTGACCACCATAAACTCGGCAAGACCGCCGTTGGTGGTTTCGCCGATGAGGCCCGGCCGGTCGCCGGTGATGATGGGGTGGATCACCACACGTTGGCCGACGTCCCAGCCGGAGACGCCTTCGCCAAGGGCGGCGATGGTGCCGGCGCAGTCGATCCCCATGATGAGGGGGAACCCGATGCGGATCCCGGGCATCCCTTTGAGGGTGAAGAGGTCGTGGTAGTTGAGCGCGCTCGCCTCGACTTTCAGCAGCACCTGACCGGGGTCGGGCTGGGGCGTTGGCCAGTCGCTTTCAAAGATGATGTCTTCAATCGATCCGTGATTTTGAATGACCGCTGCGCGCATGGGCTCCGCTTCTAGGTTGGACCGAGACGCTGGCGCAAAATGCGCCAACTGTCGACCGTGATGGCCCTTTAGGCATGGACCTTAATGGCATCGCGCATAATCGATAGGCCCAGGTCAATCTCATCGTCGGAGACGGTGAGCGGCGGGGCGATGCGGAAAACGCCGCCAAGTCCCGGAAAGTTCACGATATTCATCGACAGGCCATGGTCCATGGCAGTGTTTGTAATCTTTCCGCCAAGCTCTGGTGCCGGGGTCCGGCTTGCCTTGTCGGTAACGATTTCCATGCCAAGCATGAGGCCGCGGCCGCGCACGTCACCGACGCAATCGAACTCGTCCATGAGGGAGGTGAGGCCGGCTTTGAGGCGCGCGCCCGCCTCCGCCGCGCGGCTGACGAGGCGGTCGCGCAGGAGGACGTCGATGACGGAGAGGCCCACCGCTGCGGGGAGCGGATCGGAGACGTGGGTGGTGTAGAACAGGAAGCCGCGCTCGTGGCACTTGGCTTCGATTTCCTCGCTGGTGATGGTGGCGGCGAGGGGGAGGCCTGCGCCGAGCGTTTTGGATAGCGTGAGAATGTCGGGCGTGACGCCGTCGCGCTCGAACGCGAACATGCGGCCGGTGCGGCCCATGCCGGTCTGCGCTTCGTCCAGAATGAGGAGCATGCCGCGCTTTTCGCAGTGGCGCTTAAGGGCGGCGAGGTAGCCTTCCGGCAGATCCAAAATGCCGCCGGCGCTGAGGATGGGCTCGGCGATGAAGGCTGCGAGGTCGCCCGTCGACTGGCGGTCGATGAGGTCGAAGCTGTAGTCGAGTTCTTGTTCGAAATCGTAGTTGGCTGGGTCGCCGAAGGTGGGACGGAAGGGGTTGGGGGCGTTGATGGCCATGGCGCCGACGCCCATGGGGCCGTAGCCTTTGCGCCCGCCTGAGTAGGTGGCGGATGCGGCGCCGCCGGTCATGCCGTGCCAGGATTGGGCGAAGCCGACCACTTCATAGCCGCCGGTGTAGAGCCGCGCCATTTTGAGGGCTGCTTCGTTGGATTCGCCGCCGGTGGAAAGAAGAAGCACGCGGCTGAGCTCGGGCGGGAGCATTTCGCCGAGCTTTTCGGCCAGCGAGATCACCGGTTCGCTTAGCATGCCGCTGAAGAGGTGATCGAGGTTGGCGATCTGGTGCTGTACGGTTTCCACAATGTCAGGATGACTGTGGCCGAGGATCGCGCTCATCTGGCCCGACGTGAAATCGAGCACGCGCCGGCCTTGGGCGTCGTAGATGAACGAGCCCTCGGCCCGGTCGGCGACGAAGTCGGAGAACGAGCCGCCGTAGCGGACCAGGCTGTTGGCTGCGCGCGATAGGGGATGGTTGGCGAGCATCGCGAAAAAACCTCAAGCGCGTGTGGACTGGGACGGATGATAGGCGAGGGGGCGGAACGATAACAATGCGCCGCCCGTGGCGGACGGGAGGACCAGGAGGCCGTCGCCGTCGGGGGCCAAGGCGTTCGCCGGCAGAGCGGTTTGTAGCGCAGCCAATCGGTCGGTGATGAGGACGAGGGCGGCGACGTAGGGGCGTTTGGCTTCGGCGCGGATGCCTGCGGCGCTGAACCGTTCGGTGAAGGCGGACGGTGTCATTACGGTGATGCGGTATCCGTGGGCGGCGACGCCTGCGATGCCATCGGCTGTCTCTTCGAGGGGAAGGAAGGCGCCGAGGTACGCCGAGAGGTCTGCTTTGGGGGCGTCCGCGACGATTATGGCTTCGACGATGTCCTGAACGCCGTTGTCGTGCACCTGCCAGGCCGGTTGCCAGATGGCTTCGGGCTTTTTCTGGTGGGAGGTGAAGAAGAAGAGGAGTGGCGTTGCTGGGTTATGCGTCAATGCCACGGAGACGTCGGCCTCGGCGGGACGGCCATCGGGCAGCGTGATCGGGCGCTGAAACGAGAAGCCGTGCACCTCGGGGACGCCCGCGGCGCGGAACGCCTCGAGGTCGGCTGGTTGGTCGGTGGAGGTGAAGGCGATGGAGCTGAGCCCGGGGCGTTCGGCGAGGAGGTCGGTGGTCAATCGCCGGCCCATGGCGTTCATGCGGTCGGGGTTTGTGACCGCCAGGAGCTCGATGAACGTGCTTTGGAAGATGATGAGCTGGTTGCCTGTCCCCATCGGATGATGGGTGACCGGGGTCGGGGAGAAGCCGAGCGCGCGATAGAGCGCTTCGCCGGATGCAAGGTCCTCGTGCAAGCTGATGACGTGATCCAGAGCACGGGGCGGTGTCATTCGTCCCACCATGTTTTGGCAAAGCGCAAGAAGTTGCCGCCCAAAATGCCGAGGATGGCGTCGCGCGGATAACCGGCTTTCTGCATGCACAGGACGAGTTCGGGGAGTGCGCTGGGGTGCAGGAAGGGCCAAGGCGGCTTGGACATGCCGACGCGGGAGAGATCGCCGCCGAGGACAGCGAGCACCTTTTCGCAGGTGAGCGGCGACATGTAGTCGAGGCCGAGGCCGACGGATTCGGGGCCAGCCAGCTGCGCGATGGCGTCGATGTGGGCGAAGACGGCGCCCGCCGTGACCGGGGCGCCGGCGGCATAGGCAGGGCCGGTGAACTCGCCGACGCCTGTGACGCCGATGATCCCGCCGCGGGCGGTGACGGCGCGGATCTGTTCGGTGTCGATGTTGCGGGGGTGGTCGTGCAGGGCGCGCACGTTGGAGTGGGAGAAGAAGGGCGGCTTTTGCGAGCGGTCGATGGCTTCCAAAGTGCAGCGCTTGCCGGTGTGGGAGAGATCGACGATGACGCCGGCGGCGTTCATTTCGTCGATCAAGTCGCGGCCGAAGAGGCTGAGGCCGACATCGCGCTCCTCGGCCTCCAAGCAACCGACAGCGGCGTTGTTTTGCCAGTTGTAGGCAAGCAGCATGAAGCTGAGCCCGGCGGCCTTGAAGAGCCAGACATTGTCGAGGTTGCGCTGGATGGGCTCGGTGCCCTGGAGGTGGAAGCCGATGGCGAGCTTACCCTCTGCGTTCGCCGCCTCGATGTCGGCGACTGTGCCGGCGAGGCGGAAAACGTCCGCGCTGGCGTAGAAGCGCTGTTCGCGGGCGAGGCGGGCGTGCATGCGCTCGTTGGATGGTTCGAAATCGGCGGCGATCGTGATCGATACGAAGCCGTAGCCTGCTTGTTTGTGGGCGGCGATCTCGGAGGCGCTGGGGCCGACATAAGGCAGGGTGTGGTCGCACACGATGGCGTCGGCAATGAGAGCGGCCGCCGCGTCGAGGTCGCTCCCCAGCGTTTCAGCGGTCATTGCGCGGCCAC
>CAKZYH010000318.1 GCA_937884725.1 uncultured Paracoccaceae bacterium | reverse complement strand
GCTTGTCAAGCATACCTGCATCGCGTTGCATCGCGGCTTGAGCGTTCATGGGCTCTGGCAGCGGGCTTTCAGCAAACTGGTTCGCTGCCGTCGCCAGGAGCTGCGCCGCCGCATGGCGCGCGGCGGTCGTTTCGGCGCGATACAACCTTGCGTAAGCTCGATACAGTTTGGCTTTTGTATCCATGATAGTTTAACTTCCACACCATAAGCGATCGCAGCACTAAAAGCGCAGCGGGTAGGCCCGTCCGCCCAATCGATTTCGGATCTAGCAGCCCCCTCGACGCAAAGAAAGCATGGCGGGCGAGCGCGGCAGACGCGGGCTCACATCAGACGGCCGCCATGGACTTGTGGAGGCTGCGGCGGCGTGGCGTCCGCCTCGTAGGCGGCGGCAAGGGCAAACACTTCTGCGATCTGGTCGGCCAGCCGGTCCGCGGTGTACTCGGTCGTGAGCTTGCGCTGCGCGCGCTTCACCATGTGGTATCGCGCTTCGGGGTCAACGGTCAGCCGTTCGAGCGCTTGGAGCCAGCCGTCCGCACCGCGCACGAGGATGCCGCACCCGTCGGCGCAGCATTCGTCGTAGATCATCCCCTTGGAGGCGATGGTGGCGATCCCCGCGGCGGTGTAATCCACCCACTTGATGTTGGTCTTGGTCGCATTGAAGGCGGTCGGCTGCAAAGGGCACAAGCCGATGTCCCAGCGCCGAGCCGCGAAAGCGTTGAGGAAATCGTCGTAGCCTTGCACGGGCGGGAGCTCCCGGACGCGCACGCCGATCCGGTCGAGCGCGGCCGGCTTGGCGATCGAGCCGAACAGCTCGAAGCGTATCTCGGGGTTGCGCTCCAGGTAGGCGATAAGGTCCGGCAGGACGAGTTCGAGGTCGTGGTCATGGTCGCTGCCGCCCATATAGCCGACCACCCGCCCCGATCTTAGCACGGGTGTCACCAGCACCTCTCCTGGACAGAAGAACGCGCCGTTCACAATCGGCGCTGCAACGCCGAGGGATTCAAGCCGGGCTCTCAGTCGGTCGGTTGAGGCGTAGATGAGATCGGCGTTGTCGAGGAGATAGCGGACCGCCGCGAGTCGCTCTGGACTGTTGTGAAAGGCATGTTTGCGCTCACCGAGAACGAGCGGGACGTTGAGGAGATCATCGTCAATATTAAAAACGATCGGCACGCGGCGCCGCCGGGCAGCTGCGACGATGTCCTGGGCATAAGGGCCGCTGTAGCGGCAAAACATGACGATTTCAGGCTCCACCTCGACGACGGCAGCGGCAACCGCGGCGGCGTTGTCTTTGCTTCCTTCAACGAGACTGCGCAGGTCGCCTTCGGTGAACAGGCGCCAGCGTAACTTGCCTGACTTCACAAGCGGGGCAAGCGGCTTTTGGAACGCGATCTCTAGCGTAGGGAGCGCGCCGTTTGCGACGAACAGGATGCACTTTGGACGCCATCCCGTCGGCGGCGCCGCACCGGAGACGGTCGGGGGCTCTGGCGTCATGGTGGTTTGTCGCGGCAGCGTAATCATTGACGGCGATGCGAGCATCGGCGCCACGCCCATGCCCGCTTGCGGCAGAGCAGGGGCGGTGGTTGTAACGGCAAGCGCGCCGGATCGTCCGAGGGTCAATCCGCTGGCAATGAGCCGCTTGAAGCGACGGTAGATTTCGGCCCGGTCGGTCAACAAACCGATCCGTGCCAAGAAACGGCGCTGACGCTCAAGGAACACCGCGCGATTATGGACCGCGTTGCGCTCAAACGCGAGCCAATCGGTAAGGTCGGAGATGAAGGTCAGCCCGCGATAGCGGGTGACATCCATTGCTCCGATCGGGTTGCGCCAGACCGCCACGGGGATTTCGGCCAGCAGCATGTCGAGCAGAACCGAGGACGGGGCCGATATGCCGTAGGCGTAACGGGCGAGATCGACCCGGTAGATCGGCAGATTGTTGAGGGTCACGTTGGCTGCGAGTGGGGTGTTGTTCTTGACGACGAACTGTCCCCCCGGATGGGGACGCAGGGTGAGGCCACGCCCTTCTTGCGCCAGAGCGTCGCAATAGCTCTGGAAGATTTCGATGAAAGTGCCGGTCTGGTCGCTGGTGGCGCGGTGGCGCACAGAGTGAAGGTTCTCGCACACCATGCCGCCGACGACCGGGGGATGCGCAGCGTCTGGAACTGAGCGTTGCAACAAAGTGGGCGAACCTGAGATGTAGAGCTTGGGCCTCTGCGAGGCGACGAGCGAGGTCATATTGGACGGTCCGGCCCAGCCGCAGACAACGTCGGCGGCGAAGGTGACGTTGTTACCGTGTGCCACAACGTGCTCGCGGTTTTGCATGAAGCCGACACACTCGTAGCCGTGCTGCAGCGTCACGGTGAGGAAGTCGGGCGGTGCGAGCTGCATGACAGTGTGCGAGGCGGCGTGGTTGGGGAGCGAGGATTCGCTCGCCGAAAAGATGATGCCGCGCCGGCCGGCGAAGAGCGCCGCCACATCGAACGCGTCAGCGAACACGATAACCTCGCCGTCGACGTCGGTGGCGAGCCGACCGAGCTCGCGCTCCCACGTGCGCTGTGCGTCACGAATACAGAAGCTGTCCGCGATAGCGAATATGATCTTGGCGTCGAACTCGCGCGCGGCAAGATAAGCGAGGCCGCGCATGATGTTCACGTCCTGCACGAGATAGACGACGAAGATGATTGACGGCCGCATGGTCATGCCGCGCCTTTAAGGTGGAGGTCGTCCAGACCGGTCTTGCCGGCCCAGAACGGGCTTTTCTGCTCGCTGAGGATGAAAGTTGTCGACGGCTCGAACAACTCGGCGAGCACAGCGCGCACGCGCGTGACCTCGGCGCGGTAGAGGGCGAAGGCGTGCGGTCCCGTAGCGGGAATGCGGCGAAGTACGGGCAGACCCAGGGCCGTCAGCGCGAGAGTGCTGCGGCCGGAGTTGTCGTCCAGAAGCCGCGGTGCATCGGAGAGGATCGGCCGCAGCGCAGCGGCAGCGGCGGCGGAGAGGACAACGTCTTTGTCGCGCACCCTGACGTCATAAGCCAACTTACCTGGCGCAAGGCTCGTCGCCACAGTGAGGCCACCGCCGCGGGCCACCGCAGCGACGACGTCCGGCTTGACACCACGCCCGAAGACAACTGCGAATGGGCCATCGGCCAGCGGGGCTGGCTCGGGCAGGGCAGCGAAAAACGTGGCAAGCGCGGCCGCTTCGGTCGAAGCCTTGCCGCACTCGGCAAGGGCGGCATCGCGCCCTGGCAGCGTTGCCTCGCGCAGGCGCAGACGATCTGCTTCAAGGTCGGCCAGGAACGCGTCCCCATCGCGATAAAGGAATGGGTCAAGGTCGGCGTAGAGCGGGAAGCCGACGCTTAGGACCTGCGCCCCGGCGGTCAGCGCCGTAACGGCCCTGTTGAGCGACTTCGTTGTGGAGAAACGCTGCGCGTTAACCGGCAGGAAGGCGAGCGTTGTGGCGCCAAGCAGCTCGGCTTCACGCGCCTCGCTCCAGATCTCGATACGGGTCGCGACGCCGATGCGCGCGAGGCGGGTCAGGATGTCGGCTGTAAGCGCGCGCCTGTTGGTCAAAACCGTGAGCTCGACCCTCCACGGCGCACGCTCAAGCTCCCGCAACACATGGCCGTAGTTGCACAGATCGCTAAGGCCAACGGAGAAATGGGGATTGTTACCAATCCCGAACCACAGCACACGAAGGGTTCGGCTGTGCCGCGCCTCCTGCGCGGCCGCGGCACAGCGCTTCGCCACGCTGTCATGATCCCACGGCGTAAACGGATCGTTGAGACGGTGCCGCGGTAAGCCGGGCAGAAGTCGCTCGAGCCGCATCTCCATCCGTGCGGTTGAGGTGAGTGCGAACGTTAGAAGCGGAGCAATCTGGTCGAACCAGGTACGCACGTGCACGAAACGGCTGTCGTCGACATGACTATAGTAGTCATCGAAGATGTCGATGCCAACGTGTTTGCCAGCGGCGCGCAAGCGATGGGCAAGAACAACGGAGCGGACGTCGCGGATCTTGGAGATCAGGTAGGCGTCATCCGTCAGCGCAGGGTCGGCGATAAGGTCGTCCAGCGTATTGAGGGTGAGCGTGTGGCCGAGGTCTTCGAAAGCCGCCTGCAGCCGGGCGTAGCGGATGCGAGTCCCGGCGGATGCCACATCGACCTTCGGCAGGACGATGGCGAGCCTCATCCGGTCACCTCGCGGATCGTGGTCACATGGTCGAGGAGTTCTGCCAGACGACTGAGCGGCAAAGCTTCTGGGCTCGCCGGATCGGAAATGTTGTGGCCGGCCGGTTCGTCGAGCGCGATGGCTCGGACGGCCGTGGTGACGAGCTGCCGGTAACCTGCCTCGATCATCTTAAGGCCGAGTTGAAGCACGACGGCGGCTTCGACGGGGTTGGGGGTGATCTCGTCAATCAGGGCGAGCGCTTCGGCCTTGTAGAGGACGAGGTCGGGCCCTGCCGCGACGACCGGATAGGTCGCGTTCACCACCGCGTCGAGCGTGTTCGGGCGGCCGAACACCAGCTGCGGCGCGGTTGTAAGAGCGACTGCGGTGGTGAACCAGCCGCCGCTTGCGAACGCGATCTGACGCCGCTTCTTGACGGTGTGCTCATGGAGGATGACGCAGCTCGCCGCACCGACGCCGGGTGCCGCCGCAAGGGTTAGGAGCGTTTCAAGCGTACGCTGATCGTGGAGAAGAATGCCATCGTGGACGCTCAGGATATAGCGCCCGCCGGCCGTTGCCACGGCTGCCAGTCCGTGCGGCGCCAGTAAGGGGTTAGGGGTGACGATCTCGAGGCGCGTCCCGAACCGCTTGGCGATCTGTGCCGCCGGACCGTCCGTCACCCCCGGGTTCGTGGCGACCAGCTTGACCGTCACAAGGTCGCCCAGGGATTGCGCAGCCAAGGTCTCCAACAGGTCGGCCGTGCGATCCTGATCGGTTGCGACGGCGACGACCACGAGGTCGCCGGGTTCGATGGCGTCAGGGTCGAAGCCAGTGCGCAAGGTCGATCCCATCGCGTCCGGCGCATACGGCGCCAGCATTGTCGCGCTGTCAGGTTCAGCTGGATCGCGCAGCGCGATCGCGAGCGGAAACGAGGTCGTGCCACGCAAGGGCGCCGCACCGTCACCTGCGGGCCAAAGTCGCGGTAGTGGCGCCGCGCCAATCGGCTGCAGTTCCTCAAGTGCGGTGATGTTGGCCGCAACGCTGACGGCGGCCCGCGGCATCGCGCTGCGCCGGTCCGCAACAAGGTAGTGACCGAGGCGGGCGTCCTCGACTGGGTGACGGCTGACGAGCGCAGCAAGGGTCGGAATTGCCTGCGGCGGAAGCATCAGGACACCGGCGGCGTCACGGCGGCCGCGTGCCGGTTCCAGCGTTCCGGACACGCTAAGGGCCGCAGCGAGATGCTCGGCAACCGCGTCATCCACCTCATCGCCGATGCGCGCTTCGACGGCGAGGCCGAAGACGGCGGCGAGCCAGCGCAGGAGCGGCGGCGAGAAGATCGCCTCTGCCCCGGTCGCGGTGCTGAGATCAACCACGACACGGCCGACGGCAAACGGCTTCTCCTCGTCCGCCAGGCAGATTGCCAGATGGTTGCGGCCGAGCGCGAGCGCGTTGGCGATGTTGCGCCCGCTCTCCGTGCTGGCGGCGAACTCAGCGTAATGAAGACCTTTGCGCAACAAAGAGGGAAATGCGATCAAGCTGGCGGCGCCGGCTTGATCTAACACCGGCGCAAGGGTGTCTGCAGGCTCATCCGCATCGATCGGCTCCTCCGCCAAAACCAGCAAGATCGGCATCAAAGGGTTGGTGAGCGCGAGATCGGCGAAACAGACCCCCGCGCCACCAAGTTCGACCCGGCCGACCCTGACAAGGCAGCGCGGCATGGCCGGCCCAGCGTCTGGCTTGAACTGATAGGCGGAGAGGATCGGGACCGTGTGCTGCGTCGGTGCCTCTGGGACGGCCTCGAAGGTTCCCGCCGCGATGGTGGACGCGGCCACGCTGGGGGTGGCGGCGGGCTCGAGGTCAAACCTCAGACGCAGCGTCGCCTCCGCAACGTACCAACCGTCGACCAGACGACAGGATCCGGCCGTCAGCCATTGCGACGCTTGCGCCAGCACCTGGGCTGAGAGCGGCCCGCCGCCCGAATCGGGCACGCCAGAGAGGCGGCTGAAGTAGCGGCCGACAGTCTCCACGTCGGCCGCGTTGCGTAAGGGGGGCAGCGCAGGCGCGATAGGTGCGGCAGGATCGGTGGGACGGTCGATGATTGGAAACTCCTCCGGTGACAGTCGGTCGGCCGACACATTGAAAAGGGCACGCGGTTTGAGCCCTGCGGCACGGCCAGACGTCAAATAATGCAACAGAGGATTGGCGCTCGCCATTTCGCCCGCGCACAAGCGGTAGTATTTAGGGTCGAAATGGAGGCTCGGTCTCAGCCCCTTGGCGGCGCCGATCGTGAGATAATGCACTTCGGGCGCCAGGCCGCTTGCAGCCACCTCGGGATGGCGTTCGCGATACCAGTCGGCGTCGAAGTAAGAGCTTGTTGCGAGCAGCTGTCGTTCGGCAGCAAAGCCGTCATAATCGCCGCTCGACTCGGCAGGGCCAGGGGCTGTGCTCATCCGCTCCCTCGTCATTGAAACTCTTCAGATTGCGCTGCTGACTACATGACGGTGAGCCGTGACCGGCTGGAACGGACCAAGGGTGACTGGAGAATGTCGTGTTGTTATTATGATACAATTATATTTGTGCGACGGGCGCCGGTGGAGGTCAAGCGTGCCAAAACCCGGGCCATGTCTGCCCGCTTAGTGCGCGACAGCTCCCTCGATAAATGACAATGTTTCTGTCGATTCATAACATTCCTGATGTCATCTCACTGACAGCTCGCGCAATTTGCGACGCAACGATCGGCTATCCGCGACGCTGATCGCTTCTGTGGTCGCGATCGTGCGGACGCGGCGCTATGACTGCCTCGTGTCGGGACGACGATTTGAGGCTGCGACCGGAACGGTTGAGTTCGAGAGGGCTAGCATGACGCAACAAAATAATAATGAGATCGCGCCGATCGAGGGAGAGCACAGAACGCCGACCCGCCCCTCCGATCAGACAACCGCACTCGTTACACAACGTCATCGCGAAGAGCGGCGCCGCCCGGTCGTTGTTGTGTTGGGCATGGCGCGCAGCGGAACGTCGCTGCTCGCTCAAATCCTGCACAGGCTCGGCGTCGACATGGTCGACGCGCCTCCAAACGCGAGCCCGGCGAATCCGACTGGGTTCTGGGAACGGCCCGAAATCGTCGCCCTGCAGGACGAGATCCTCGATCTCGTCGACCATCCCATCGCGTCCGCCGCGCATGTTCTGCCTATGTCGCCGGGCTGGTGGCGCGATCCCAAGCTTTTTCACGTGAAGCGGCGGCTGCGGGACTTCGTTGCCACAAGCCTGTCGGCAACCGACGGGTTGTGGGGCTTCAAGGATCCGCGAACCGCGCGCCTCTTGCCGGTGTGGCAGGAGATCTTCAACGATCTCGGACTAAACCCACGCTTTGTGTGGGCGATGCGCGCGCCTAGCGAATCTGGCACCTCGATGTCGCTCAAGTCTCCTGAGTTGCGTCCGATGTCGGCGGAATACGGCACCTTGATGTGGTTCGCCTACAACATGGACGTCGTCGGCTACGCCGGAAACTCTATCGCCGCCGTAGTCACGTATGAGGACTGGTTCGACAATCCCGAAGAAGCCGCGATCGCACTCAACGGCAAGCTTGGTCTAGTTTGGCCGGGGGCCGACGCCCCGCAATCCGCATGTCTGAGGCAGATCGTTCAGCCCCAGCATCGGCACCACGACCATCGCCTACAGTCGCTACCGCTCGCCGAGTTCGAGACCCTGGTCGAGGGCTCACGCGCGCTGGGACAAAGCGATACACGGGCGACGGTACTGTCGCAGATCTTGCCTCGCCTCGAGTTCGGCTTCCGGCTCTTGTCGCTGATGAACGCACCGCTGCGTGAGCTCGACGAGGCAAGGGTCAAACTGCGTGCGATGCGCGAGAAGCTTAAGAACGAGCGCAACGCGACCCACCGGACGCGCGAAGAACTCGAGCGGCTCCGTCGCGAGCTCAAAGGAGCCAACGACGCGGTCGGGCGCTGGCAAGACGAAAACGCCGTCAACGTTGCAATGATCAATGAAGCGCACGCTTCGTTGAAAGATCTTACCGATACGAACAAACAACTGGTGAAAAAGCTCGACGAGGCTCATGCTACGGTAAAACATCTTGAGAAGGCATCGAAGGACGCCGCGCGCGAGGTCGAGCTGCAGAAGCGGCTTAAAGTCGTCGCGGGGGAACGCGCTAAGCGCATTCGGAAGGGGCGCGGACCGCAGCGGCGTGCCGAGCTCAAGCAAATCGAACGCGACATGGCGGTGGTTAAGAAGAGCACTGCGTTCAATTCAGAGTGGTATCTCTCGATGAATCAGGATGTTGCTCGATCGAAGGTTGATCCGGCGCGCCATTTCGTAGTGTTTGGATGGCTCGAGCTGCGCGACCCCGGTCCGAATTTCAACACTAGGGAATACCTGCTGGAAAACCCCGCGGCGATTACTCCCGACTTCAACCCTGTCGTTCACTATGAGGCTCAGCGCGTGACGCGCTGAGCCTTCCACCCGCCGTGCCCGCCGCCCAGCTCAGCGCAACGGGCGGTCAGCGCCGCGAGATGGAAACGCTCCACCGATCACCAGTTGCTCAGCTAGCCCGCAAGGGGCAATTTGACCGCCGGGCTCCAACTTCTGATGGATGAGCTGCGGGGGCACTCGAGGAGCACTCCACAACACGAGCAGCGTCCAGCGGTAAGCGTGGACACTTTGGAGGCAACGCCACCAGTCGCCGCGACCGCATGTCGTCATTCAAAGAGCTGCTGACTGACGATCAGAATGAATTGCGCCAAGTCTTCGCCGAAGAGTTTGACAGGTTGGAGATGATAGAGTTCTCCGGGGTCAAACTTCGTGAGTTTGTCGCATGCTGATGACTGAAGTCGTTAGCCGCAGGTCTATTGATTACCCTCGGCCGCTTCAACTGGACAGTTGGCGTCAGCAAGAAGGCTTCAGGATATCTTTGAGGACAGGTTTATGTCGGAGCACTATTAGCGGATCGAACTGATCACAGGACGCTTTGATTTTGCCAGGTCTAGAAGGCTGGCGCTCAGCTTGTCATTGTAGGAACGCGCCTGCGTTAGGCTTTGCACGTTTTTTCCCCGGCTGGCCGGCGCCGCAACGCATGTGCTTCCCGGACGGTTGCGGCTGATGCGTATCAGTGCAGGAGAGGGCGGCCGCGATCAGGCGGGCGAAGCGCCGGTATACCTCAGATCTGTTGCGCACGATGCCGAGGCTATCGAGCCATGCGTGCTGCACGGCAAGGAGTGCCTCGCGGTGAAAGCGTGCGTCCCGGGCAAAGGCGAGCCAATCCTCTGCCTTGCCGATGAGCGAAAGGCCGGCATAGCCCGTCACGTCCATGACGCCGGCAGGATCCCGCCAGACCGCGACCGGGATGTCTGCGAGCGCCATATCGACGATCATCGTTGAGGGCGCAGAGAGGCCGTAGGCGTATTGAGAGAGGTCCACGTGGTAGATGGGCAGACTGTTGAGGGTGACGTTTTCGGGAACCGACATGCGGTTGCGCATAAAATATTGGCCGCCGGGATGGGGGCGCAATGTTACTCCGCGCCTCTCTTGCTGCAGTGCTGCGGCGAAAGTCTCGAAGGCGGAGACGAAGTATGCCCCATGGTCACCGCTCGCGGTAAGGCGCGCGGAATGTAGGTTCTCGCATACGATCCCGCCGGCTACTGGCGGATGGCGCGGATCGGAGGCTGGCCGATTGAGGAGCGTGGAGGGCCCAGTCACGAGCACTTTCGACCGCTCGGAGGCGACAAGAGAGGTAAGTCCGCTGGGGGGCCCCCAGGCGCAGACGACGTCGGCCGCAAAAGTCACATTCTCACCGTGCGCGATGACTTGATCACGGTTCTGCAGGAAGCCAGGACACTCGTGGCCGTGCTGGAGCGTCACGCGAACGAATGACGCAGGCGCAAGGCGCAGTGCCATGTGGGCTGCCCGGTGAGGGGAGAGGTCAGACTCGGCCGGCGCAATCACGATGCCGTGCCGGCCGCGATAGGCTCGCTCTAGACCGTCAGGGCCTATGAAGGTTGTAATTGTGGCGCCCGTGTCCGCCATAAGGGCAGAAATCTCACCGCCCCAGACTGATCCCCTGTCGCGGGCGAAGAAGCGCTGGTTCGCGAGGAGGACGATCTCAGTGTCAAACTCACGGCCGGCGAGGTAAATTAGCCCACGGGCGATGTTGACGTCCTGGAGCTGATCAAGGACGAAGACGATGGATGCCCGCCGTCCCAAACTCCCGTTCAAATTCATGCGAGACCCTACTAGTAGGCTGCGCGCAGGCTGGCTCGGAGCGCACTCGGCCGGCAATAGTGCCGCCTGAGGCGTCTAAACCGGCTATAAAATTTGGTCTGGACGCCTCGCGGTCAGGGATATAGTCGTGCGTCTGAAAGCGAATGGTCGCCGTTATCGCGTGACATTAACGACTTATTTTTGGCGAGCCGTGTTCGGTGACCGCGTAGTCCGGCGCCACTGTCCTTCTACTGAAGCAGGGGGTAGCATGGGTGGCCGATGCTCTTGCGAGAAGGTTGAAGGTCTGGAGCGAGTATGAGTTCGATCGTATCCCGCGAAGAACGACAAGTGGCTCCGAACAACCGCAAAGACGGTCTGCCGGCAATGCTAGAGGCGCCGGCCGTGCCGGGGCAGATGCAGACGGTACTTAAAGTCCGTCGCAACCGCTCCGTCACTTCAAAGATTATCTTTCTTATCATAGTCGTCCTGCCCACAGTGCTCGCGGCCTTCTATACGCTCACGACACCCTCGCCCCTCTACCAGACCGAAGTCGCCTTCGCGATCAGGTCAGCGGAGAACAATTCCTCCGGCAACCTTTTTGGCGGGCTCGCGGCCTCCGTTGGTGTCGGAGCTGGCAGCAGTGACGACATCTATGCGATCCGCAGCTATCTGAGGTCGGTTGAGAGCATGCGCCTTCTTGACGAGGAGCTTAACTTTCTTTCGCGTGCCAGCAGTCCCGACCTTGACTTCTGGACACGTCTTCCGGCCGACGCCACATCCGACGCTAAACTCAAGTACTTTCGGAATTCGGTCCGCGTCGACGTCTCCGTTATAGAGAACATCATCACCATCAAGACCTGGGCTTTCGACCCAGAGCTGGCGCGCGAAATGTCGCTAACGCTGATCGAGCTCGCCGAGAAGTTCATCAATAGCCTAAATACGCGTGCGGAACGAGATATAGTCCGTTTAGCTGAGGCTGAACTCGAGGCGGCGCGTACCCTGGTGCGCGACTCACGCTTGGCTTTGACCGAATGGCGTAAGGCTCTGGGAGAGGGCGATCCTATCCAGACGGCGGAGGCCCAGCTGGAGCTCATCGCGACACTGGAGGGGGAGTTGGCCAAAACTCGGACCGAGCTCATCCGCCTTCAAACCTACAGTGTTTCAGGCCCGCGCCTTCTCGATGTCGAATCGCGTGAGACGGCTCTCGAAGAGCAAATCCGGCAAGAACGCCGCCGCTTGTTCGAGGATCGGACAGGAACCGCCGGACGTATGTCGGAATACGAGCGGCTCGTTGTGGAGAGCGAGATCGCTTCAACGCAGTATCAGGCTGCTTATGAGGCCATGTCTGCTGCGCGCCAGGAAGCCGCACGACAACAAAAGTATCTTGTGGTCACCGCACCGCCGCCGACTCCCGAGAAGCGCAGTTTCCCTCGGCTAAGCT
>CAKZYH010000317.1 GCA_937884725.1 uncultured Paracoccaceae bacterium | reverse complement strand
ACGCCGTCCGCCCCCTCGGGCAACAACCACCCCTCGTTGCGGTGAAGGGGCAGGTGAGAGCGCCGCGTTGCGCCAAGGCTGAGGTGATGGGTCGGCTGATCGACGAGGAACACGCCGATGGTCACGTGCGGCAGCGCAAAGGGTCCACCTCCGGCGGCAAGCGAGGCGCGATGGGCAATAATCGACCGCATAACGCCGATATAGGGTGAATGTTCGGCAATGACCGCGTGTTGATTTGTGCTGAATTCAGACGTCACGCGGCACGCGCCACTATTCAGCCCCAAAGCAAGAATAAACTACGCGAAACGAACAAAATATGGTGACGACATGGTTGTCCGGATATTTTTGATCGCGGCGCTGTTCTCTCTCCCCTTCGCCACCAGCGCATCGGCGCAAAGCCGAGGCTGCCAGGCCCACTACCAGGCCACATTTACGACAACCGAGCAGGGCCAGCGCACGGCCGTGTTCGGCGGCAATCCGTTCGCAAACCAAAGGCCTGGCGAGTTCGCAGTGCGCATCGATTGCGGTGCTTCGACTGCCAACCGCTGCCGCCGCAGAGCAGCGGACCGCGCCCACAACTGTATGGCCCAGCACTTCGGCCAATGGGACCGCAACAATCCCCCGGCGTTCCCGCTGTCTGCCGAGCCGTCGGACCGCCGCAATGCCTGCCGCACCAACATGTTCGGCTATGACGTCGGCTCGTTCGGTGGATCCCTCGGCTTTGCGGCGTGCCTGACCCCGGACGGCTTTCCGGCCTGGGGCTTCACGCCGACCGTCCGGCGGGTGGAAGTGAGCGCCAAAACGCACGGCCAGTCAGGCTGCGCCGTCACAAGCAACGGCAACACGCGCACCCGCGTCCTTGCCGAGAATGTTGTTGTGGACTGCGCCTACCGCGCCGCCCGTTCCGGCGCGTCGTGGCGAAACTCGCGCTCCACGGGCTTTGATCGGCCGGGCGGCGACATGGCCGCCGTCGCCGCGCAGACGCCGGACGCCTGCGCCGTGGCCTGCCGGGACCGCAACGGTTGCCGCGCCTGGACGTTCGTCACCAACACTCAGGGCATTCCGGGCATTGATGCGAACCGCCGCTGCTTCTTGAAAAACACAATCCCGCACGCCGTTGCCAACAACTGCTGCACATCCGGCACTATGGGGTTCAACATCGAGCTCAGGACGGACCGGCCTGGCGCTGACATGCCGGGGATGCCGGTCACGGTACGCCATCGCTTCGGATGCCAGACACGGTGCGAGCTGACACAAGGGTGCCGGGCGTGGACATATGTGGAGGGGCAGGACGCCTGCTTCCTCAAGACCGCACAGCCCGCGCCACGCCGGCAGCGAAACTGTTGTTCCTCCGGTGTCGTGAACTGATGGCGTAACGGCGGATCAGGGACAGCCGGCAGAGCGGCTCCGACGGGAGCTGTGGCGCGCGCCATTTTGCTCCACCGCCAACGCGTGCGAATGAGGCTGGGATGACAACGTCCCAGCCTGACCCGACCCGCATCGAGGCGGACTACCTGATCGAGACCGCCTTCGATCCCATGCACGCCAGCGAGATTATGGCCGGCGAGCAGTCCTGCGGCACGTTCGTGGCAATCCCAGGCGAAACGCCCGAACTCAAGGCGCGGGCCGGCGCCAGCGTGGACAGCCTTGAGGTTTTTGAGACCGTCGACACACCGACTTTGCCAGGCTCCGGCCTGCCAAAGTCCGGGGGAGGGCCACGCCAGCGCGCGCGCGTCACGCTCTCGTGGCCCATCGACAATCTCGGCCCGTCGCTCCCCAACCTCATCGCCACCATCGCCGGTAACCTCTTTGAGCTAAAGCCCTTCTCGGGCCTGCGCCTTGTCGATGTGCGCCTGCCCAGCGCTTTCGCGGGCAAATACGCCGGGCCAAAGTTCGGCATGGCCGGAACGCGCCGCCTAGCGGGCGTCGAAGGCCGGCCGCTAATCGGCACGATCATCAAGCCGAGCGTTGGCATGAGCGCGGAAGAGACCGCCGCCATGGTCGGTCAGCTGTGCGCCGGCGGCATCGACTTCATCAAGGACGACGAGCTGCAAGCTGACGGCCCGTCCTGCCCGTTCGAGGAGCGCGTCCGCGCCGTGATGGTCGTCGTCAACCGCCACGCCGAGCGCACCGGCAAAAAGGTCATGGTCGCCTTCAACCTCACCGGCGATCTCGACGAGATGCGCCACCGCCACGACGTGGTCCTCGCCGCGGGCGGCACCTGCATCATGGCAAGCCTCAACGCTGTCGGCATGGCCGGGATGATCGCGCTTGGCCGGCACACAGAGCTCCCCATCCACGCGCACCGCTGCGGGTGGGGCGCGCTCACCCGCGAGCCCATGCTCGGCTGGTCCTATCCGGCCTACTCAAAGCTCTGGCGTCTCGCGGGCGCGGACCACATGCACGTCAACGGCCTAGATAACAAATTCACCGAGACGGACGAGAGCGTCATCGCCTCCGCCCGCTCGCTCAACACGCCCCTGTTCGCCGACGCCCCCATGTGCGCCGTCCCGGTCTTCTCGTCCGGACAGACTGTGCGCCAAGCTGAAGGCACCTGGCACGCCCTCGGCTCGCCCGACCTCATCGTCACCGCAGGCGGCGGGGTCGTCGCGCATCCGGATGGGATCGCGGCCGGCGTAAGTGCCGTGCGCGAGGCGTGGGACGCGGCGATGCAAGGTGTCGACATCAACACCTACGCCCGCGATCATCCCGCGCTCGCCGCCGCACTGACCGTCTACTGAGGACGACCCGTTGCCCCCGCTCATCACCTTTTACGGGGACGACTTCACCGGCGCGACGGCCGTCATGGAAGTGCTTAGCTTCGCAGGGATTGAGACAATCCTCTTCCTCGATGCCCCCGACCCTTCCGTCCTAGCGCAGCACCCGGACGTGCAGGCGGTGGGCGTCGCCGGCATCGCACGGTCAAAGGACCCTGCCTGGATGGACCGGCATCTGCCGCCCGTGTTCGAAGCGCTCAACGCTCTCGGCGCCCCGATCCTGCACTACAAGGTGTGCTCCACCTTCGATTCCTCGCCAA
>CAKZYH010000316.1 GCA_937884725.1 uncultured Paracoccaceae bacterium | reverse complement strand
CCAGACGCTCTTGTGTCAGCAGCCTTCGTGGAGGCGCTCGCGGCCCGCATGGATGACCACGCAAGCTCTGAGGGCGAAGCCGGCTTGGCGCGGGACCCGTCAGGCGTGGTGCTCGGACATGCAGCCGATGTGGCAGCTGGCGAGACCGGACAAGCGGGTGCGCTGTCAGATCCCCTCGCCAGCCTTTTGGAAAGCGACGCGTTGGCCGCCCTTATGGACGGGTTTGGAGAGGCCGCTGCACGGCTTTTGCCAAGTCCCCCGGAGACAGCGATCGCTGACCCGGCACACGTCATCGCTGACGGGGACAATAGGATCCTAGTGGAGCGCGGTGAGGGCGCGCAGCTGTCCATCACGCCACGTGTGGCGGGCGCGCAAATCCGCGTCGCCCTTGAGACAGAGGCCGGCCCCCGAGGCTTTGTCCACGCTCTGACAGGCCCCACGGATCAAGGCGCTGCGCCGCTTCACGTGAGCTCCCCGCTCGAGGCTGTGGGCCGAGCGGCCCGCCAAGCCTCCATCGAGTGCACAGCTGCTGACGGAACCGTCAGCGTGCACAGTGCTACGCTCACCACCGCGCCGCGCGACATCACCCCGTCCATGCTGACCGCCTATCTCAACCGCGGCGGCGGCGGGAACCCCGTCATCAACGCCTTCGCCGCGGGGACCGGATGTCGCCTCGCCTACGCTGAGGACGCCGTGCTTCCGCAGCCGGGCGTGCCTGTCGTGTGGGGTGTGCTGCGGGGCAGCAAGGACATCATCGACGACGCCGACCGGAACGGGCAGTATTTTTACTACATCGATCACGCCTATTTTGGGCGCGGTCACATGCGCAATTATCGCATCACGCGCAACGGCTTTGAGGCCGGAGCGATACGGGAGTGTCCGCATGACCGGATCGCGGCGCTCGATGTCGACCTTGCGCCTTGGCGGCGGGGTGGTCGCGAGATCCTGTGCTGTCCCCCGACCGAGTATTTTATGGCCGCGCATGGCTGCCCAGATTGGCTGGAAGAGACCCTACAGACCCTGCGGGCGGTGACCGATCGGCCGGTGGTAGTGCGGACCAAACCCGCGCCGGGCGAGACCGCTGTGCCGCTTCACGAAGCGCTGAAGACGGCCCACGCGCTTGTGACCCACTCTTCCAACGTGGCCATTGAAGCGGCGGTTTTGGGCACGCCTGTCTTTGTCGCGCCCACCAGCGCTGCCGCGCCCGTGGGGCGTACCGATTTGACCGCCATTGAAGAGCCCGTCTTTGCGGATCGCAAGCCGTGGCTTGCCCATCTGGCGTACAATCAATTCTCGCTGGAGGAGATCCGTTCCGGTAAAGCGTGGCGCCTTCTGATGGCTCTAGAGGGGCGTCCTTTTGCGCTCTAACGCGCCAACGTGTGGCCTGAACGAAACAGATATCGGCGGCCGCCGCGGGCCATGTGGCGGCCACTTGACACACAGCCGACTTCACACCAAACGCATCTACTAGTTTGAATAAGGATGCGTTCGCCAGCATGTGTTTTGTCGGCGGACCAGGACCACAATCGGATGACGTTCGTAGCGAGCAGGCGGCTGCTGAGACAACGTCGTTCTATGACCCGGACCGTTACCCGCAACGGCACGTCGGTGTGCGGTCCTTGAGGAATTGCTAAGGAACTATGGCCACGGACAAGGAGTTGCTGAGCCTTCTCAAGGCGACAGAGGGAAGCCTGAAAACGTTTGTCACGGACGAGTTCCAAAGCAAAAACGCATACCTCTTGGACAAGTATTCAGATCAAGAGATTTTTGAGGTGTTTAAGTACTGCCTGCTGAGGCCGTCCGGAAAGTCATGGAGTCCGATATGGCAGACAATGCAGCTCATCTTCCAGGCTGCATTCTCCGAAAGCTACCTTTCGCGTCAGGATCGATTTGTAAAAGTCGGCAACTATATCATTCATCGGATGCCGAAAAACGCTGACCTGATTATATATTCTTTTGGCATTGGTACCGATGTGTCGTTCGACACGAAAGCCGCTGAGATGTATCGGACGCCGATATTCATGTATGATCCAACCCCTGCGGTGATCGACTTCATGCAAGCTTATAAAGATAATGAGCTTCTAAAGTTCGTTCCCGAAGGAGTTTACACCGAAGATGTGTCGATCAAGTTTTTCACACATCCTGACAAAGCGAATTCGTCAATCTATCCGATCCATGGTAATCAGACCAACTTCGTTGAAGTTCCAGTGAAGAAGCTTGAGACGATTATGCGGGAAAACGGCCATGATCGGATCGATATCCTCAAGATGGATATCGAAGGTGTGGCTGACAAAGTCATCGAACAGATGATCGATGAAACACCCGTTCGCCCGTTGCAAATTGTGACGGAGTTCGAGGTCAGGGGTATCGAAAACCCGGTTACCTATCTTCCGAAGATCGCAAGCTTGATGAGCAAGCTGCAGGGCGC
>CAKZYH010000315.1 GCA_937884725.1 uncultured Paracoccaceae bacterium | reverse complement strand
GTCGCGACGGTGACCGCCGCGGCGGCCGCGGCGAGCACCGCGATGCGCCGCCAAAATGCCCGCCAGCGCATCCCGCCCGCGTGGGCATAGGCAAGGCTTACCCCGGCCGCAAACACGAAGGTCGACGCAATCGCCGCGGCGAAGAAGCGCCACGGCAGCGCGGTCATCACCGGCCAGCCGACCAGCTGGAACAGCGTCAGGTCGACCGCGAAGTGGTAGACGATCATCGCGATGAGCGCGCCGCCCCGCGCAACGTCGAGCCAGAGGGCGCGCTCGCCAGTCACCGCCCGGCGGCTCAGTAGTGCCAGGTTTCGGCCTTCGCCAACACGAAGTCGCGGAACGCCTGCACACGCGCCGAGTTGCGCAGCTCCTCCGCATAGACGAAGTACAGATCGTACTGCGGCAGCGTCGTGCCGATGTCGATCTGCACCAGCCGGTCATCGTCCTCCACGATGTAGTCCGGCAGCACGCCAAGCCCGGCGCCTTCAGCGACGGCGGTGTGCAGCGACATCATGTTGTTGATGCGCAGCGCCGGAACCCGCGGCTCCTGCGCCGGCCGATCGACACCTTCCAGCCAGTTCAGCTCACGCAGATGGCTCGGCGGGTTCGGCCCAAAGCTCACCAGCCGGTGATTGTCGAGCTCGGCCACGCTGCGCGGCGCGCCGGCCTTATCGACGTAGGCTTTGCTGGCATAAAGGTGGAAGTGCACCGTAAACAGGCGCCGCTGGACTAGGTCCGGCTGCACCGGCTGACGCCAGCGCAGCGCGATGTCGGCTTCGCGCATTCCAATGTCGAGCTCGTTGTCGTCAAAGATCAGCGACAGCTGGACGTCCGGATAAAGGTCCAAAAAGTCGGTGATTCGCGACGACAGCCAGGTCGAGCCGAGCCCGATGGTGGTCGTGACGCGAAGCTGACCTGACGGACGATCGCGGCTGTCGATCAGTGCGCCTTGCACCGACTGTAGCTCTTTGGCGATCTCTTTTGTGGTCGTGAACAGCTTCTCGCCCTGCTCGGTGAGCAACAGCCCCCGGGCATGACGGTGAAACAACGCTACGCCGATCTGCAGTTCCAGCGCGTGCACCTGACGGCTGACGGCGGATTGGCTGATGCCAAGCTCCTCACCGGCGTGCGTAAAACTTCCGCGCTGCGCCGCCGCGTGGAAAACCCTCAGCTTATCCCAATCCATGGTCGTGTCCTTCCGCGGCGCGAGCCTAGCGAAGCAATGCCGCTCATCAAAGCGGCAGATTAATTGTTTTGGCTGCTTGGCGGTGGAAAACCCGCCGTGCGTTTTTGTTGGTGACCTTATTCCGCAGCGAGCGGTGGGGCCTCAGCGCCTCGAACCTCAGCGGGTTCTGCCATCGGCGGGTTGAGAAGGGTGTGGTGCCCCACCTCGGTAATTCGCGTCTCGCCGCACAACGCCATGGTGATATCCATCTCCTTGGCGATGATCTCGAGCGCTCGGGTGACCCCCGCTTCACCCATCGCGCCGAGGCCGTAGACGAACGCGCGCCCGATGGAGGTGGCGTCTGCGCCAAGGGCCATGGCCTTCAGCACGTCCTGGCCCGAGCGGATGCCGCCGTCCATGTGGATTTCCACCTTGCCGCCCACCGCATCGACCACCATGGGCAACATGTCGACTGACGCGGGTGCGCCGTCGAGCTGGCGGCCGCCGTGATTGGAGACGGTGATGGCGTCACAGCCGGCTTCCACCGCGATCCGCGCATCATCCACATCGCCAATCCCCTTCAGGATCAGCTTTCCGTCCCAATGCTTCTTAATCCATTCCACCGACGACCAGTCGAGGCCAAGGTCGAATTGCTCGCTGGTCCAGGACATCAGCGAGGAGAGATCGTCAACGCCCTTGGCGTGACCGACGATATTGCCGAAGCTACGCCGCTTGGTGCCCAACATGCCGAGGCACCAGGCGGGCCGCCGGGCGAGATCTGCGATCACCTTGGGCGTCATCTTGGGAGGTGCGGAAAGGCCGTTGCGCAAGTCCTTGTGCCGTTGCCCTAAAATCTGCAGATCGAGCGTCAGCACTAGCGCCGAGCACCCCGCCGCCTTGGCGCGCTCCAACAGGCTGACCACGAAATCGCGGTCGCGCATCACGTAAAGCTGAAACCAGAACGGCTTCGTGGTGTGCGCTGCTACATCTTCGATGGAACACACACTCATAGTGGAGAGCGTGAAGGGGACGCCAAACGCTTCTGCCGCGCGGGCGGCTTTAATTTCACCGTCCGCATACTGCATCCCGGTCATCCCGACGGGTGCGAGATAGACAGGCATGGTCGCTTCTTGCCCCAGGATGGGCGCCTTCAGGGAACGGTTGTCGATGTTGCGCGCCACGCGTTGGCGCAGCTTGATTCGCTCAAACGCGGCCTCGTTATCGCGGTAGGTCCCTTCGGTGTAAGACCCTGAATCGGCGTAGTCGTAAAACATTCTGGGCGCCCGCCGGCGATGCATGTCGCGCAGATCGGCGATGGTGAGAGCTTTGGCCATGGTATCCTCCCGACGCGGTAACCTAGTCGCTTAGTGGCTCCCGGTCCAACAGGATCGGCAGAGGAAAGCAGCGTAGGTCACGCCCTCATAATTGGCGTGCTCTGCGTTGATCAAAAATCGCTCTGCGCGCTCCGAAATCTGAGGAAGGACATGCCAATGCATATTCGACGAAGGTTTCGTCCGTGCAGGGCGATTTTTGCTCAATCCATTGTAACGCGCTTGCCCGTTCCAAAACTGGCGATGCGATACAGCCGCGAGCGGCTGTATCGTGGACGAGGCGGCACCGCACGCTGGCTGCGTTGCGAAACGTTGAAAACCTGCCGGGTTTCCTGCCGTTC
>CAKZYH010000314.1 GCA_937884725.1 uncultured Paracoccaceae bacterium | reverse complement strand
CTGTGGCACTGATCGTTGTGGTGCTCGGATCGATCATCGCCGGCATCGCAACGCCGACAGAAGCGGCCGCCTTGGGTGCAGCCGGCGCCACCTTTTTGGCAATGCTCGCGCGCCAACTCACGCTGAAAGCGCTCGCGGCAGTCGTCTACGAAACCGGACGCGTGACGGCGATGATCCTCTTCGTTCTGATCGGCGCGACCGTGTTCTCCGGCGTGTTCAAAGCGCTGGGCGGTGACGCGATGATCGAAGACGCGGTCTCCGCGACGGGACTAGGGCCGTGGGGCGTCATGATGATGTTCATGGTCGTACTCTTCATCCTCGGCTGCTTCTTAGAGTGGATCGAGATTACGTTCCTTGTCATGCCGCTCTTCGTGCCGATTATTCTGGCGCTCGACTTCGGGCTTGGCTTTTCCGACACCGAAAAACTGATCTGGTTTGCCATCGCGGTTGCGGTGAACCTTCAGACAAGCTTTATGACTCCGCCATTCGGGTTCTCACTGTTCTATGTGAAGGGCGTCGCGCCGCCGGGCACGCCCATCGGCACGATTTATCGCGGCGCGATCCCGTTTGTGGTGCTTCAGGTGATTGGGCTTGCCACTGTGCTCGCGGTCCCGGCGGTCACCGTTGGCGTGGTGAGGGCGTTGGGATGAGTGCTTCTGGGACACCGCTGCGGGTTCATCCGGGCGCCATGACCGACCTTGTCGCCAAGATCATGGCGGCGGGTGGGTGCAACGATGCGGAGGCGACGGCCACCGGGGAGCACCTGATCGGCGCCAACCTCACCGGCCATGACAGCCACGGGCTTGTGCGCGTGCCGCGCTATCACGGCTGGCTGAAGGATGGGACGCTCAACGGCCACACCGCGCTGCGGACGATTGCCGACCTTGGCCAGCTCATCCAGTTCGATGGCGATCGGGGGATCGGGCAGTATCTTGCCCGCGAAGCGACGCTTGTGGGGATCGAACGGGCCCGTACGAATGGGTCGGCAATCATTGCGCTGCGCCACGCGGGCCATGTGGGCCGGCTTGGCCATTACGCGGAAATGGCGGCCGCGGAAGGGCTCGTCAGCATCCAGTTCTGCAACGTGGTGAGCGCCGGCATTGTGGCGCCCTACGGCTCTGCGCAGCGGCACATGTCCACCAACCCTGTCGCGGTGGGCGTTCCAAACGGCGCTGACGACCCCTTCATTTTGGACTTTGCGACGTCGCTTGTGGCGGAGGGCAAGGCGCTGGTGGCGGCGACCGGCGGCAAGCCTTTGCCGAGCAATGCCTTGATCGGCGCGGATGGGCGCGAGACCGGCGATCCCGGCGCCCTTTATGGGACGACGATTTCTGAGGGCGTTCCAAACCCGCGGATGGGACCGGGCGCACTGCGCACGATGGGTGAGCACAAAGGGTCCGGCTTGGCGCTCGCGTGCGACCTGATCGCGGGGATCCTGACGGGCAATGGATCCAACGTTCGAGAGCGTCCGTTCGGGAACGGTTGGCTCGCCATTTTCGTCGACCCGGCGCGGCTTGATGATCTCGGAACCTTTCGCGACGAGATCACCGAGTATGTGGACGCTGTGCGCGGCTCCCGCGCCGCAATCGGGTTCGACCGGGTGCGCATTCCGGGCGATGTGGAGCGCGAAACCCGTGCAGACCGCAGCGTGAATGGCGCGCCGCTCGCCGCCGCGCAGCTTGACGGCATTCTGGATGTCGCGCGCGACGCGGGCATCTCCATCGACCGAAACGATCTCATTTTAGCCGCCTGAAAGGAGCTTTGATGCTGAAGGACCGGATCCGTGCCCGCGAACCGCTTGTGGGAACATTTCTGAAAACGCCGCACTATGGTGTGGTCGAAGCGCTGGGCGGCACCGGGCTCGATTTCGTGATTTTGGACGGCGAGCATGCCGGCTTCGGGCTTGCCCAGATGGACGCGTGTGTGCTGGCCGCCCGCGCTGTCGGCTTGCCGTGCCTTGCGCGCATCACGTCGGGCACGCCGGCCGATATCTTACGCGTTCTGGATCTGGGGGCGGACGGGATTTTCGTGCCCCACGTCATGACCGGCGAGCAGGCCGCCGCCATCGCGAAGGCTGCGCACTATGGCGCCGGCGGGCGGGGCTATGCCGCCTCGAACCGGGCGGGCAACTTCGGCCGGGTACCCATGAAACAGCACCTTCAGAACGCGAAGAATGTTATCGTGGTGGCGCAGATCGAGGACCCGGAAGGCGTCGACAACGCGAGCGCCATTGCGGCGGTGGATGGGATCGATGCTTGTTTCGTGGGTGTGGCCGATCTCGCGGTGGCCTACGAGGTTTACGATCTGAAGGCCGACAAGGTGCAAGCGGCAATCGACACGGTGGTCTCGGCTTGCGCAGACAAAGCGATGTCGGTGTCGTCGTTTGCGCCCGATATGACCGGGGTGAAGGCGCTGACCGACCGGGGCGTGACGATGGTTGCGGTCGGTTCTGAGCACAAAGCCATGCAGGACTGGTTCTCCAAGGCCGCGGTGGATGCGGCGATGGGCCGGGCATGAGCGTAAGGGTTCTCGTGTTGGATCCAGTCCACGATGACGGCATGTCGCTGCTTCACGCGCGGCCTGACATCGAGGTCGTTCACCTGCCGGACCCAACGCCGGACACGATCTCACCGGAGATGGAGAAGGCCGACATTTTGATCCTGCGGGGCCGTTATCTTCCTGAAGAGGATTTTGAACGAGCAGGTCGGTTGCGGCTGGTCTCGCGGCATGGCGTGGGCTGCGACAACCTCGATCTGCCGCGGCTGAAGGAGCGCCAGATCGGTGTTGCTGTGGCGGCTGATGCCAACGCGATTTCGGTTGCCGAGCACGCCTTTGCGCTGATGCTCGCGGGCGCGAAAAACCTTCTTGTCGCCGACCGCTCTGTGCGGGGGAACAACTGGGCGAAGCGCGGCGCGATGGATGCGTTTGAGCTGTCCGGCCGCACCGTCCTGGTCGTGGGATTTGGCCGGATCGGACGCGGCTTTGCCGAGCGGGCGGCCGCGTTTGGGATGAACATTCTTGTCCACGATCCCTTCTTGCCAGCGAATGCGGTGCTTGCGTCACACGTGACGCGGGCGGACGATCTGGATGCGGCGCTTGGCGAGGCGGACGTGGTGTCGCTCCACCTGCCGATGAGCGAGGCGAACCGGGACCTTTTTGATGCGGCACGCTTCGCCCGCATGCGACCTGGCGCGCTGCTGGTGAACACGGCGCGCGGCGGGATTGTGAATGAGCATGACCTTGCCGATGCGCTTGATCGGGGTCGCCCGGGCCGCTACGCCACCGACGTTCTCGCTGATGAGCCGCCCAAAACTGACAACCCGCTTCTGGGGCGCGAGGACGTGATCTTGTGCCCCCACTCGGCTGCCATGACGGCCGAAGGTGTGATCCGCATGGCCACGCGCTCGGCGCAGAATGTCCTCGACTATCTCGATGGCACGTTGGCACCCGACATGACGGTAGTCGAACCCACCCCGTTCCAAGGAGACGCCCGATGATCACGCATCTGAAACAGGGTCGCGCGGAAGAGGACCGCCGGGAGGACGACCGCAAAGTGCGCGAAGTGGTCGAGGCGACGCTTGCGGATATCGAAAGCCGCGGCGACGCGGCGGTGCGCGAGCTGTCGGCCAGGTTCGACAAGTATGAGCGGGACAGTTTTCGCCTGAGCCAAGATGACATTGACGCGCTCGTCGCCCGCGTTCCCCAGCGCGATCTTGACGATATTCGTTTTGCGCAGACGCAAATCCGCCGGTTTGCCGAGACCCAGCGGGCGTCGATGCT
>CAKZYH010000313.1 GCA_937884725.1 uncultured Paracoccaceae bacterium | reverse complement strand
CCAGCAGCCGTTCGACAAGCGATGCGGAAACCGGTGCCATATCCATCCATCGTCACTGCCTCACCAGTCCCTCACAGGCAAGGCAGCGCGCCAGGATCTGCACGAGCTTCACGCAATGGACCAAGCGCGTGACGCCTTGCGGCCTTGCTGGATCAGGTGCGCATTCGCTCCGACTTTGGATCATACATCGGCTTTAGCGACGCGGCCGCGGCAACGCGCGTCCCTGCCACCTCGATCTCATAGGACGAGGCGAGCAGGCTGGCCGCATCTTCGCCAGGGCAGGGGACATAGCCAAGGCCAATGGCCCCGCGCAGCGAGTGTCCATAGTTGCCCGATGTCAGGTGCCCCACGACCTCGCCATCGCGCAGGATCGGTTCGTTGTGGAACAAGAGCGGCTCCGGCTCATTCAGCCGGAACTGCACCATCCGCGCGGCAAGCCCCTCATCCTTCTTCCGCAGCACGGCATCGCGCCCGATAAAGCTCGGCTTTTTCGTCTTCACCGCAAAACCAAGCCCGGCCTCAAGGACATGATCCTCGCACGTGATGTCATGCCCAAAGTGACGGAACGCCTTCTCGATCCGGCACGAATCCATCGCATGCAGCCCGCACAGCGTCAGACCATGGTCCGCACCCGCCTCGCGCAGCGTCTCAAACACGTGCGCCGCCATCTCGGCCGACACATAAAGCTCCCACCCCAGCTCGCCGACGTATGACACGCGGTGCGCGCGGGCGAGGCCGTAACCGATCTCAATCTCCGCAGCATGGCCAAACGGATGCGCCTCCGAGGAAAATTCGTTCGGCGACACAGCAGCGAGGAGCGCCCGCGCGTTCGGCCCCATCACTGCGAGCACAGCCTCACCGGCCGTCACGTTGGTGATCGTCACATCGAAATCGCCCGAGTGCCGCCGCAGCCAGGTCTCATCCGCAAGCCGCGTCGCAGCAGGCGTCACCACCAGATACGCCGTGTCCGACAGCCGCGTGATGGTCACGTCAGCCTCGATCCCGCCGCGTGCATTCAAAAACTGGCTGTAGACAATCTTGCCCGGCGCCACCGACAGATCAGAACCCGCCACATGGTTCATGAACGCCTCGGCGCCGCGACCCTCGACGCGCAGCTTGCCGAACGAGGACATGTCATAAAGGCCAACAGCCTCGCGAATTGCGGTGTGCTCACGGGCCGAGTTCGCGAACCAGTTCTGCCGCGCCCAGGTGTAGCGATACTCTCGCTCCTGACCGGCGTCGGCATACCAGTTGGCACGTTCCCACCCAGCGAACTCGCCAAACACGGCACCCTCCGCCTTCAGATGCTCATGCAGCGGTGAGCGGCGTATCCCGCGCGCCGTCGCCTTCTGCCGGTACGGCCAGTGGTCGGCATAAAGCAGGCCCAGCGTTTCGGTGACGCGGTCGCGCAGGTACTTCCGGTTGCCCTGGAAAGGCTCCATCCGGGCAATGTCCACATCGCCCAAGTCAAACGGGCGCTCACCGGTATCCATCCACGCCGCGAGCGCCATGCCAGCGCCGCCCGCCGATTGGATCCCAATGGAGTTAAAGCCCGCTGCCACCCAGTAGTTGTCGAGTTCCGGGGCGAGACCGAGGTGGTAGGCGTCGTCCGGCGTAAAGCTCTCCGGCCCGTTGAAGAAGGTGTGGATCCCGGCTTCCGCCAGCATCGGCATGCGGTTCACAGCCTGCTCCAGGATCGGCTCAAAGTGGTCGAAGTCTTCGGGCAGCTGGTCGAACTCGAAGGTCTCGAGAATGCCGTCCATCCCCCAGGGCTTCGACACCGGCTCAAACGCGCCGAGCATCATCTTGCCGGCATCTTCCTTGTAGTAGGCGCATTCATCCGGCACCCGCAGCACCGGCAGCTGCGTGAGGCCAGGGATATTCTCCGACACGATGTAGAAGTGCTCGCAAGCATGAAGCGGTACGTTGACGCCCGCCATGCGGCCCACCTGGTGGCCCCACATGCCGGCGCAGTTTACCACGTGCTCGGCCTCGATCACGCCGCTGTCGACACCGTTTTGCCACGACACAGCCCTCGCACGCCGATCCTTCACATCGATGCCGGTGACCTTGATGCGCTCCATCACCTTGGCGCCGTTCATCTTCGCGCCCTTGGCGAGCGCCAGCGCGATGTTGCCCGGGTCACCCTGACCATCGTGCGGCAGATAAACGCCCGCCAACACGCCATCGAGATTGATGTGTGGGTAACGCGCTTTGATCTCGTTCGGCCCGATGGGCTCCACCTCGACCCCATAAGCCCGCGCCATGGAGGCTTGGCGGAAAATCTCCTCCCGCCTGTCTTCCGTCAGCGCGACGGTGATCGAGCCGCAGCGGCGAAAGCCCGTCGCCATCTCGGTTTCGGCTTCCAGCGCGCCATAAAGCTCCTGGCTATACTTGGCGAGCTTGGTCATGTTGGCCGACGCGCGCAGCTGCGCAATGAGCCCCGCCGCGTGCCATGTGGTGCCGGACGTCAGCTGCTTGCGCTCCAAGAGCACGACGTCCTGCCAGCCCTGCTTGGCGAGGTGATAGGCAACGGAGCAGCCGATCACGCCGCCGCCGATGATAACAACACGAGCTTTTTCGGGAGGGGTCATGGCCATTCCTTTAGGCGCGAATGCGCTCGTTTTGCGGGTCCCAAAGCGCGCCGCCGCCGTGGACTGTGGCAGGGCAACGCTCGCCGAAAATGTCGACGTCGAGCGTGGTGCCGGGCTCAGCGTGTTCGGCGTCCACCATCGCGAGCGCGATCAGCGCATCGACGCGGTAGCCGTAACCGCATGAGGTGACTTCACCGACCCGGGCATCGCCAGCAAACACGCCCGACATGTACGGCGCGTCGTGGCCGTTGCCCTTGATGGTCAGCATTCGCGCATGGCGCGCAACGCCCCGCTGGTGCTCGGCCATCAGCGCCACCTTGCCGGGGTAGTCGCCTTTATCGAAGCGGGTGAAGCGGTCGAGACCGGCTTCCATGAGGCTGTAGTCGGTGGACAGATCCTGCTTCCACGCGCGGTAGCCTTTCTCAAGCCGCATCCGGTCGAGCGCGTACATGCCGAACGGGGTCGCGCCGGCATCGCGCACCGCTTGGTAGAGCGCCGGAACGTCGGCCATCGGGGCGTGGATTTCCCAGCCAAGTTCGCCGGCGAAGCTGACGCGGGCGAGGGTGCAGGCCTTCCCCGCCACCGTCGCCTTCTGGTGCGACAGCCAGGGCCCATAAAGGTCCGCATCCGTCAGCCCCTCAAACAGCGCGCGGCTTATCGGACCCGTCACAAGCAGCACCGAGATCTCTTCGGTCGCGTTGGTCAGGCTGAGGCCGGCCGGCAGACCGTCCATCAGGAAGTCCCGGTCGTGCCACTCGGCAAGCGCCGCCGTGATCAGCGTAAAGTCATCGTCCCCATGGGCGAGCACCGACATCTCGGTGTGGATGCGCCCACGACTGTCGG
>CAKZYH010000312.1 GCA_937884725.1 uncultured Paracoccaceae bacterium | reverse complement strand
GCGTCGCCGGCGCTCGCCGACATGGCCGCAGCGGAACGCTGGATCGACGAAGAGTTCCAGCGCTCCGTACTCACCAAAGACGAGCAAATGGCCGAGATGGAATGGTTCATCAACGCCGCCGAGCCGTTCCAGGGCATGGAAATCAACGTCCTGTCCGAGACCATTCCGACCCACACCTACGAGTCGGAAGTGCTCACCAAAGCCTTCGAGGAGATCACCGGCATCAAGGTGAACCACCAGCTTCTGGGTGAAGGCGAAGTGGTCCAGGCGGTCCAAACGCAGATGCAGACCAACCGCAATCTGTATGACGCCTACGTCAACGATTCGGATCTCATCGGCACCCACGCCCGCCTGCAGTCCGCCGTGAACCTCACCGACTTCATGGCCGGCGAAGGCGCCGACGTGACGAGCCCCACGCTCGACCTTGATGACTTTATCGGCCTCAGCTTCACCACCGGCCCCGACGGCGACCTGTGGCAGCTGCCCGACCAGCAGTTCGCGAACCTTTATTGGTTCCGCAAAGACTGGTTCGAGGATCCCGAGATCGCAGCGGGCTTTGAAGAAAAATACGGCTACCCGCTCGGCGTGCCGGTGAACTGGTCCGCCTACGAGGACATCGCCGAGTACTTCACCAATGACGTCCGCGAAATCGATGGCGTTCGCGTCTACGGTCACATGGACTACGGCAAGCGCGCGCCCGACCTTGGTTGGCGCATGACCGACGCGTGGCTGTCCATGGCCGGCGCGGGCTCCAAGGGCCTGCCCAACGGCATCCCCGTGGACGAGTGGGGCATCCGCATGGAGCCCGGCACGTGTAACCCGGTGGGTGCGTCTGTGGAGCGTGGCGGTGCTGCCAACGGCCCGGCCGCGGTCTACGCCATCGCCAAGTGGGACGAGTGGCTGCGCGCCTATGCGCCCCCGGCCGCCGCGTCCTACGACTTCTACCAGTCGCTGCCGGCACTCAGCCAAGGCAACGTCGCCCAGCAGATCTTCTGGTACACCGCCTTCACCGCCGACATGGTGAAAGCACTGTCTGAGGGCAACAACACGGTCGACGAGGACGGCAACCTCCTCTGGGCCATGGCCCCGTCGCCCTACGGTCCGTACTGGGAAGAGGGCATGAAGCTCGGCTACCAGGATGCTGGCTCGTGGACGTTCCTGACCTCCACGCCGCTCGACCGCCGCAAGGCCGCTTGGCTTTACGCGCAGTTCGTGACCTCCAAGACCGTCGACGTGGAGAAGTCGCACACTGGCCTCACCTTCATCCGCGATAGCTCGGTGAACCACGACAGCTTTACCGAGCGTGCGCCGAAGCTGGGTGGTTTGGTTGAGTTTTATCGCTCCGGCGACCGCACCCGCTGGACTCCGACGGGCGTGAACGTGCCGGATTATCCCAAGCTCGCCCAGCTGTGGTGGCAGCAGATCGGCGACGTGAACTCCGGCGCCTTTACGCCGCAAGAGGCCATGGACCGTCTCGCCGCTGAGATGGACCAGGTGATGGCGCGCATGCAGGTGGCCGACGAACGCGCCAACGTCTACGGCGGCTGCGGCCCGCGCCTCAACGAGGTGCGCGATGCGTCCTACTGGCTCGACCAGCCGGGCTCACCGAAGGCGAAAGTCGACGAGAAGCCCCAGGGCGTGACCGTGCCATACGAAGAGATTATTGCTCGCTGGCAGTAGGCTCTTCGATAGGTTGAAACCAGAAAGCGCCGCCGGACCTTGGTCCGGCGGCGTTCTTTTGCGCGTCCGATGGGGATCAATCCACCCAGCGCGTCTGTGGCCCCTGCAACAACTCGTTCGCCCATCCAGGCGCCTTCAACCCCTCGGCGACCTTTGCATCAAGCGCCTCTTCGAGCCGGCGGATATCGACGAGCGCGGCGGCAACGCGGTCAATCTCATCAAATGGCACCACCACAACACCGTCGCGGTCGGCCACAACGATATCGCCGGTATCGACCCGCTGTCCGCCGACCTGGATTGGCAGCCCAACCGTTCCCGGCCCCTGCGTAAAGGGCGTCGCGGGTGTCAGTCCCGTACACCACACCGGCACACCCGTTTGGGCAATGCCATCGATGTCGCGCACGGGGCCGTCGGTCACCAAGCCGATGACCCCATTGTTGGCGAGCATCCCGCACATGCGGTCGCCCACGGTGGCGCACTTTTGGTGTCCGTCGAACGCGACCACAAAGAAATCGCCCGGCTGCACGAGCGGGAGCGCAGCAAAGCCGGCCAGAATGTCGGCAGCCCCGGCGTACACGGTGAACGCTGGGCCGCAGACGGGACCGGTGAGCGCGTCCGGGCGCAGCGGCGAAATCGGCGTGGCGAGCACGCCTTGGCCCGCCATCGCGTCACCCACAAAGCCGGTGGGCGTGTTTTGAAACGCGGCAAGCTGCGCCTCCGTCGGGCGTCGGCGGTTTCGCTTTACGGTGAGGCGCGGTGGGTCTTCAATCATCGCAGGTTATCTCAAATCGGACTGAGGGATCGCCTCACACCCGATCAAGACGCTGACGATTTGGCAAGCGCCACGGTCCCAAACCGCCGCCCGGGCGTGTGTCCTAAAGGTCCACGACAAGGCGGTTAATGGGCATGTCAAACCGCGCCGTGCCATCGCTGTCCGTCAGGGCAGCCGCCAATTCGGCAAGCATTACAGCGCGCTCATCGTCCGGCAGCACAAAGGACGCGTAGAAAAACCCCGCCGCCTCGCGCGCCACATCTGCAGGGTCGCCGGTCAGCGAGACGATGTTGGGCTCGATCGAAACGGCGTTGCGCCCAAACACAGCGCCCGCCAGCGCGAGCAGAGCATCAGCCGTGCGCACCCGCGGATCGCCCATGTCGATCTCGCCGTAGTGGGGCACGCTGCGTTGCACGGCGTCATAAATGAGCGCGTTCGCCGTCTGGTAGCGCGGCGCCATCTCCATCGGCCCGTCGATGATGGCCGCAAAGCGCCCGCCTGCCCGCAACACCCGGCGCACTTCGCGCAGCACCGGCTCTACTGGATCCATGAGCGTGAGCGCCCAATGGCACAGCACCACATCCAGCGCGCCATCGTCGAAAAACGGCATGTCTTGCGCCAGCGCGCAGTGCAGTGTGGCGAGCCCGTTCGGAACGCGCGCCGCTGCAAGGCCAAGCTCGGCCTTGCTCATATCGATGCCCGAAAGCTCCAACGCCGCGCCATGCCGTCCCGCCAACAGCGCCAACAACGGCCCGCTGCCACATGCCAGATCAAGCACCCGACGGTGGCCATCGCGCTCCACAGCGTCCGCCAGCCACTCGTAACTCGTGCGGCCATGGGAGTCGCGGCAGCGCGCTGCGCAGGCCTCGGTGAATCCGGCGCGCGACTGGTGCACGGTCAGCAGATGCTGGCGAAGATCAGCCGCGCTGGGCTGCAAACCCTGGCGCAGCTGCTCCACCCAGCGCGTTTCGGCGACAAGATTGGTCATGCTGTGATCGAGATCAGCGCGACGGACTGCTGAAACGCCCACCGATCCTCCCGCTGACACTTGGCGAGGTAGGCCCCCAGCACCGGATCGGCCTCCATCTCGGCCAGCGACAGCGTATCGTCGAACACGCAGCGCTGCAGGAACCCCTCCACCTGCGCTCGATCCTCAGCGGACGCCGTTGTCTCGTAAGTGATCGTCTCAACGCTCACCTTGGCGCCCAGCGCCTCCAACGCAGCGACGACCTCTTCGCCGGTGGAGTAGGGGACCCGCTCGCTCTTGCCGAGCGCCTCGCGGAACATGCGATCGAACCGGATGTAGTGGGACGCCTCCTTCGCGTGGGCGATGAAGCCTGGCCCACCCATGGCGCCCAAAAACTTTGACAGCGCCTCGGGAAGCTCCGCCGCCGGAATCGCGTAAAGCGCGTGCGTCGCCCACACCACATCGAAGGCGCCGGCCGGCACATCGAGCGCCTGCAAGGGAAGCTCGTACTCGTCGGCGGCCACAAAGGGCGGCTCCAAAACGCCCCGCGCTTCCGCGATGGAAAAGCCCGACGGGTCGAGCAGTGCATAATCGATTGGTGCCAACCCCGCGGACCCAAGCCCGGCGTGGCGCATCAGGGCCGCCGGAAATTTGCCCGACCCGCAGGCAACATCCAGCAACTTCAGCGGAGTATCCCGTCCCGCCTGCAGCGCCTGGAAGAAGGCCGCCCAGTCCTGGCTTTGGGCCAGATGAAAGTAGTCGACGGTCGCCAGGTGGTAGAAGGCGTCCATCCCACTGCGGCCCGCCTCGCTCCAGTGGGCGAGGGAGGCCGACGCTGTTGTGGTGCTCATTGCGGGTCCCCGAACCCCGCTTCCGGTGGCCAGACCACAGGGTTCATGTCGCTCTCGGCGAGCCCACCAGGCTCAGCCCCCGGGATGAACTTCAGCCAGTCCCCGGACACCATCGTCGGCTGATCCAGCACCCGCGCCCCGTCGGCGTAGAACGTGTTCGCGAGCACGATCCGGCTTTGGGTTGTCCTGTTCCGCGCCGCCGTGTGGAACGACAGGTTATGATGGAACGACACCTCGCCGATCTCAAACGGGCTCTCGTCCACCCGCACCCCGCTCTGCCGAAAAATGTCGGCCACGGTGCGGTCGTAGCTCGTGTCGAACTTGTTGAAATCGACGCCCTCGATCAGCTTGTACGTGTCCATCCCGGCCGCGAACGCGAGCGGCCCCATCACCAGCGGGATCGCCTGCGCTGGGATCCACGCCGTCACCACATCGTGGCTCGCCAGCGGGAAATGGTGGTCGTCAAAGTGCCAGGGCGTGCGCCCACACGCAGGCTCTTTCGACAGGATGTTGTCGTGGTAGAGCCGCAGCCGCGGCACCTTCAAAAGGTCGGCGCAAATCTTGGCGATGCGCGGCGAGAGCACGTAGGCGCGGATGATCGGATCGGTGGTCCACATCATGTCCATGGACAAAAAGCGGTCCGAGATTCCGCCATCCAGATCGCTATCAAACTCCGCCGTTAGCATCCGAACAAGCTCGCGTCGCAGCCGCACCGTCGCGCCCGGCGACAGCACGTTCTTCAGCTTGATGAACGCGTTTTCCTGAAAGAAAGCCACGTCATCGTCCGTGAGCGGGTAGGGCTCGGCGAGCTCTGCCATCAGCGTCGCATCGTCGGGCTCGGCGATGGCTGGTGTCGGCGGCAACTCCTGCAGCGTGACCTCGCCATCCTGGTTATCTGCCAGCGAGACGTACCAATCCCACCACGCTTGGTTGTCCTGCTCCCACGCCTGGTTCACGTCGGTGCGGGTCGCGTTGTCCCCCGTGAGGAAGCGGTTCTGTTCGGCTCCGGAAACTTCGGTCATCCAAACACCTCGCCTTTTGTCAGTTTTGATTGACATGCATGATGTCTCGGCGAGCATCCAGTCCTTGACAGCGCACAGACTGTCGCACTGGGTAAACTACCGCCGCCCGCCTGGCCCTTTCGGCGCGTCGCGAAACGCCTGCGGCGCATCGGGGAACAGATCGAGCGTCGCGCTGTCCCCGCCCGGCACCCCGTAGGTGCGCATCCAAGGCAGCGGTGCGGCGCACTCGCCAGACTGCGTCCACTCAAAATAGCCGAGCGCGCCGGCAGCCGGGATCGGCTCAACGGGGAAGGGGTCGGCGAGCACAAGGCCATGATCGCCACCGAACCAAGGGTTGTCGCTCTCGGAGATAATTTCGGTGACGCGCACCTGACCGATGATCGCCCGCCGCACCAGCGCATCGGGCCGGGGGATTGTGATCCCCCGCGGCTGCAGCTTCGCGACGGCCCAACGATACTCCTCCTCGCGCATTCCGGCGGCAGCGTGGATCGCGATTGGCCCAGGCACCATCCGTCCCGCGCGGATCGCCCCAACGCTGCGGTTCTCGATGGTCTTTCCGCCGAAAATGATCGCCCATGCCCAAGGTTGGCGAACCGAGAGCGCCAAGGGCGGCAAGCCGGTTTTGGGC
>CAKZYH010000311.1 GCA_937884725.1 uncultured Paracoccaceae bacterium | reverse complement strand
GAACTCAACGCCGACGCCATCGCCATGAACGCCAAGTGCCTGGTGGGCGTGCAAACCCAGGGCGGGCGCATTGTCCGCTCCACTGCGATCATCGTCGCCGACCGCGACTTTCTGTTCCGCCGCTGCCTGGTGGAAGAAGTGCTGCAGGGCCTTGGCCCCATGAATGACGACGACCGCCTGCGCCACAGCGTGTTTAACGACAGCTCGCGCCACGCCCGCTTCACCGAGTTCGACCAGGCGCTGATGAACATCATCTACCACCCCGCCATTCGCCCCGGCATGAGCCGCGAGGCTGCGGGCCGGGTGCTGCCACGGGTGCTGCGGGACCTCGGCTACGACCGCTAGTTCAGCTTAGGTCGGGCAGCCACCCTCAGAGACGCAGCGGCAGCCGGCGCCCTCACGCACGCTCGTAATCCCACAGTGATCGAGCAGCTTCTCCTTGAGCGCCCGCCGCGCCCGGTGAAGCCGCACCCCAGCATTGCCGACGGAAATGCCCAGCGCATCGGCCGCTTCGCCGAGCGGCTCGCCCTCCACATCGACCCGCTGCAAAATTTCGACATAGCCCGGACGCAGCGTTTTCGCCTGCGAAACGCTACAGCCGCACAGCTCGCTTTCAACGTCGGCGACCTCAATCAGAGCCTCAGCCGCCACGGCCTCCTTCAGCCGCCGCTCGCTCACCCGCTTGCGGCCCACATCGGCCGCAACGCTGGCGTGAATGCGATAAAGCCACGGCACCACGCGGGCGGGATCATCCAGCGTGTGCGCCTTCTCCACCGCCCGCAGCGCGGCCAGTTGGACGGCATCATCCACATCGCAGGACGGCAGGCGGGCGGCCACAAAGCGCCGCAGCCGCGCGCCATGAGCGCGCAGCGCCGCCTCAATCACCGACCATATCTCCCGAGAGTCCATGCCTAAGAATTTAGTCTATTCGGACGCTCCGGGACAGCCGCACTCCGGTCCGCAGGTGCACGTCTCGCATGTGCAGTTGTCGCCGCAGCAGCACCGCCCCTCCGCCGGGTCGCTCTGCGTGCACGTGCATGACGGACCACACGCCTTGCATCCACATCCTGGTGTCTCAGCCATCTCAATCTCCCTCTCAAGTAAGACGTTCACCCCCAAAGACGGATCGAGACGGCAAACCCTTACAGCGCGGACGCGCTTTTTTGCCTGGCCCCCACAAGGCGCACATCCGCCCCGCACACAGCACCGTGCAGTCGCGCCCCCATCGTGCTTTTATCGGGCAAACAAAAGCCGCCTCAGCGCCTCGGGCAGGACTGCCCACGCGGCGCCACGCGCTGGAGGACACCCATGAACTCGTTCCACTTCCAAACCACCCGCTCCGTGATCGCCGAGATCGGCGCCACCGCGAAAATCGGCGAGTTCCTGGCCGAGCAAGGCTGCCGCAAAGTGGCGTTCATCACCGATGAGACCATCCTGAAGCTTGGCCTCGCCACCGCCGCCCTCGACGGCTTCGCCAAGGCGGGCCTTGCCGTGTGGACCTTTTCGGACGTGGAGCCTGACCCCGCCGAATCCATGATCCTGTCGGCCGTGGAGATGGCCCGCGCAGAGGGCGTTGACTGCGTGGCGTCCGTCGGCGGCGGCTCGTCCCTCGACACCGCCAAGCTGATCGCGCTTCTCCTCAACACCGACCAGCCCATCGCCGACATGTACGGCGTGAACCTTGCGCGCGGCACGCGCCTGCCCCTCGTTCTCGCGCCCACCACCGCGGGCACGGGCTCCGAAGTGACGCCGATCTCCATCGTCACCACCGGCACAAACGAGAAAAAGGGCGTCGTCTCCCCCCAGCTTCTGCCCGATCTTGCGATCCTCGACGCCGAGCTGACGGTCGGGCTCCCCGCCGCGGTCACCGCCGCCACGGGGATCGACGCCATGGTCCACGCCATCGAGGCGTTCACGTCAAAGCGGCTGAAAAACCCGGTGTCGGACTGCCTCGCCAAGCAGGCCCTGGCGCTGCTGGGCGCAAACATCCGCACCGCCTGCTTCACGCCGGACGATAGGGACGCGCGCGCCAACATGCTGCTCGGCTCCATGCTGGCCGGCATGGCGTTCACCAACGCGCCAGTGGCCGCGGTTCACGCCCTCGCTTATCCGCTCGGCGGCCACTTCCACATTCCCCACGGCCTCTCCAACGCGCTCGTCCTGCCGTATGTGATGGACTTTAACCTGCCCAACGCGTCGGCCGCCTACGCCGAGCTGGCGCCGATCATCTTCCCAGACGCCGCGGATGGCTCAGACACAGCCCGCGCCACCGCCCTGATCGAGGGTTTTAAGGCGCTCGGCCCGGAGCTTGGCATGCAGTCGCGCCTCTCCGAGCTGGGCGTCAGCCACAACCACCTGCCCATGCTCGCCGAGGACGC
>CAKZYH010000310.1 GCA_937884725.1 uncultured Paracoccaceae bacterium | reverse complement strand
GAGCAGTGCGGTGAGCCAATCGCAACCGCGGTGACTGCCTCGCGCGGCGCGTTCGACAGGCTAGCCATTGCCGCGACAATGTCGGCCTCGGTGACCGGGACGACGCTCTCCGGCGGTGCGCCCTGACACGCGGCTGCAAGGGTTGGGGCTTCCGGCGTGACGCCGACCACATGGAATAGGGCGACCTCACCGACTGAAGCGGCGGTTGCGCCCAGTGCCTTCAGGCGGTCCTCTGTGGCGTGCGGCGCGACGCCGTGGATGGCGGCGATGGCGCTCCCGGCCCGTCGGCCAAGGATCGCGCCGAGTGCCGGCCAGGTTGCGTCGTCGGCCAGTACGTGTTCGGGCGCTGTCACGGCCAGCGCGATGGTCGCGCGGCGGGCTTCGGTGCGGTGAAGCCCGTAGTCGGGCGCCGCGCCCGCGATGGCGCATGAGATGTCGAGATAGTCGCCATAGCGGTTGGTCCGCGCGCCGAGCACGCTGTTCACAAACACAACGGCATTGCTTTCGCCCCAGGCGACCTGAGCGCCCACGGCCGGACGATGCCCGTTCTGATAGGGCGCGCACGTCCATGTGGCGCGGCAGCCAAGGTGCTCGTAGGCGCGCATGAGGCGAAGCGCCATTTTGCGCTCGTGCGGCGGCAAGCGGACCTGTGCTGGGTTTAGGAGATCGAGCGAGCCGATATTGAGGGTCGATGGCACCTGCACACGCGCGCCGCCCGCCACGAGTTTTTCGGCAAACTCCGTTCCGCCGTCGCCATGGTACAGGCAGCCGTCGATGTGTGCGCTTTCCACCGGCACCAGGCGAGGGGCACCCAGGATGGCGGCCGCATCGGCGACCAGACGCATGGCCATCGCAGCGCCTTCGCCCGATGCGCCACTAGCCAGGGCGCGCTGCTCACCTGTTAGTTCGACCATCAGCACCGTCTATCAGACGCCGTGTACTCCGGCGAGGTGGCGTCATCGGGCGCGCTCGTCCACAGTCGGTGCAACAGAAACGACTGGGGATACGCCATGGCCGATAAGGTGATCATCTCGTGCGCTGTCACGGGGTCCATCCACACCCCCACCATGACGCCGCACTTGCCCATCACGCCCGATGAGATCGCGACCGACAGCGTTGCGGCGGCTGAGGCGGGCGCGGCGATCCTGCACCTTCATGCCCGCGACCCCGAAACTGGTCGGCCGACGCCTGACGAGGGTGTCTTCATGGAGTTTCTGCCGCGCATCAAGCAGCAGACCGACGCGGTGGTGAACATCACGACCGGTGGTGGTCATGGTATGACTATTGAGGAACGCCTTCAGGCGCCGATGCGGGCGAGCCCTGAGATGTGCTCGCTCAACATGGGCTCGATGAACTTTGGCCTGTTCCCCATGCTCGACCGCTACAAGGAGTTTCAGCATCCCTGGGAGCGGACGCATTTGGAGAACAGCCGCGACTTCATTTTCAAGAACACGTTTGCCGACATCGAGCGCATTCTGAAGGACTTGGGCGAGGGCCACGGCACGCGCTTCGAGTTCGAGTGCTACGACGTGGGGCACCTCTACACCCTCGCGCACTTCCTCGACCGCGGCCTCGTGAAGCCGCCGCTTTTCGTGCAGACGATCTTCGGGATTTTGGGCGGGATCGGCACGGATCACGGGGATGTCCAGCACATGCGCCGCACCGCAAACCGCCTGTTTGGCGACCAGTATCGCTGGTCGATCTTGGCCGCGGGGCGGCACCAAATGCCGCTGTGCACCTATGGCGCGATTATGGGCGCCAATGTGCGGGTGGGCCTGGAAGACTCCATTTATCTCGGCAAGGGCGAACTCGCGCCATCGAATGCGGCACAGGTCGCGAAGATCCGCCGGATACTCGAGGATTTGTCGCTCGAAATCGCATCACCCGCAGAGGCACGCGCCATGCTGTCGCTGAAGGGCGGCGACATGGTCACGTTTTAGATCATGGAGCTTTCAGGAGCACGCGCCCTCGTCACCGGCGGTAGCGGTGGCCTCGGCAGCGCCATTTGCCGCGCGCTCGCCACTGCCGGTGTCCACGTTGCGGTGGGCTACCACAGCGGGGATGACCGGGCCCGCGAGGTCACCAATGCGGTGAAAGCGCTAGGTGTCGAGGGGCAAGCGATCGCCATCGATATCACTGATCCCAAGGACATTGAGTTTGGGGTGGAAGCGGCGGCACGGCATTTCGGCGGCCTCGACATTTTGGTGAACAACGCGGCCACCACGCGCCGTCCCGAAGGTGACGACGGGACGCTGTCGGCCATTACGGCGGACTACTGGGACGCGATGAGCAGCGCCAACCTGCGCGGGCCGTTCCTTATGGCCCGTGCGGCTGAGCCGTATTTGCGGGCCTCGGACCGCGGCCGGATCGTCAACATCGGCTCCACCATCGGACAGGGCTCGCACGGTGCGGCGCTGCCATTTTCGGTGACGAAGGCCAGCATCGCGCCCCTGACACGTTTTCTTGCCGTACGGCTAGCGCCCGACATTTTGGTCAACTGCGTTGCGCCCGGCCTGATGCTCGGCACGGGGCTCACCCAGCACGCCACCGAAGAGTTCGCCGATACGTGGCGCGCTGCGGCGATCACCGGCAAGACGACGTCAATCGAGGATGTGGCGCGTCAGGTGGTGGGGTGCTGTGCGACCACCACCATGACGGGTCAGGTGATTACCATCGACGGTGGCATTCACCTGACGCCCTAGTGCCGCCTAGTACCGGATGCGGATGCGGGTGTTTCCGCGCCCATGCCGGCGGACCAGGTTGTAGAGGGTCCTTGCGTTTTTGGGCGCTAGGCGGACGCAGCCGTGGGACGCTGGGCGGCCAAGCTGCTTCAGGTAGTAGGTGCCGTGAATGGCGTATCCACCGCGGAAGAAGATCGAGTGCGGCATCGGCGACCTGTTGTACTTACGGCTATAATATTCGCGGTGCATGCGGGTTGGGCGATAATTGCCGGTCGGCGTGCGATAGCCTTTCCGGCCCGACGAAATTGCCCAGTTCGCAACCCGTTTCCCGCCGACGCTCACGTACATGCGCTGCGCCGACAAATCGATGGTTGCGCTCACACGGGCGGCTTGGGCGGGTGCCATAGCGGTCGCGACCATGGCCAACGCAGCGAACACACAAATTATCAGTCTCTTCACGGCGGTATCTCCCTTAATGAAATGTAATGATACCGCGCATGCCCGAAATGGGCCATCGCTCGGGCACAAAAAGGTTAACTTTGCTTGACAGCAGACACTGTCAGAAACCCTAGCGTGGCCGAGGCGTTTCACGCTTTGGTGAACTTAGCAGCGTCATGCCTGGGTCACAGCTGCGTGAGAAGGGTTAACGCGACGCTCTCACCGCTGCATCCACCACCGCAATCGCCTCCTCACTGCCCCAATCGGCGGCGCCGGCCAGCGAGGCCGACGTGCAGCCGTCTGGACCAACCAAAAGCGTGGTTGGCATGCCCACGACCAGGCCCGCAGCCCGCAAGGAGTTAAACAGTCGCAGCGTGGGCTCGCGATAGTAGGCAAGCGCGGTGGCGTTGGTTTCAGCCAAAAAGCTCTCGGGGCGATTGCGGTCGTTGTTGTCGATGGAGACGGCGACGACATTCATGCCCTGGCCGCCTCGGGCCTCTTGCAGTGCCGCTAAGTGAGGCATCTCCTCGCGGCACGGCGCGCACCAGGTGGCCCACAGGTTAAAGACGCTGACCTCCTCCGGCAGATCAGCGATGGTGGTTTCGGTGCCGCGGGTAGTGTCGAACGGCAGCTCCGACACATCCACAGGTTCGAAGGTTTCAAGGCCCTGCATGGCGCCAACCGCAAGCGGGGCCACGGCCTCGCCGATGGCCGCCGATGCGCGGCATTGCGGCGTTTCGAAGAGGCCGGTAAACCCCCCAGATTGCGTGCCGGCAAACAGCGCAACGCCAAACACCAGCGCGAGCCCTATTCCTGCGCCCAGAGCGCCTTTTGAGATAGACCAATGACGCGCCACGATACCCCTCCGGCTCCAACCTCACATCCCGCCGGGCAAAGCGGCGG
>CAKZYH010000309.1 GCA_937884725.1 uncultured Paracoccaceae bacterium | reverse complement strand
TTTTGTCGTAGTCTTTGGATGAGAAGTCCATGACCGCGATTATGGCTGCGAAACCATCCTGCACAAGGACTTGACTCTGGACGCTGCACAGCCACCGGAAACCTTTTACCAAAGGGTCGCAGCTGCCCGCGTTGGCCACTCCTGGTCGTACGCCTCGCCATCGATCTCACGCGCTGACAATCGCTCCAGAATGGCGCCCACAGAGGGCAGCGTTGCTGGATCGGTGTGGCCGCCCTTCCACAGCGCGGAGCGCATGACGGCGCGCGAGCATTGGAAATAGACCTCGCGCACGGCGATCACCAAGACGGACCGCGGCAACTTGCCATCCACCGCGTAGCGCACGCACCAGGTCTCATCGGCGGTCAGTTTGGCTGTGCCGTTGACCCGCAGTACGGTGCCGGAGCCGGGGATGAGGAACATGAGCGCTACACGCGGGTCTCTCACCACGTTGCGCAAGGTGTCGATGCGGTTGTTGCCGCGACGATCCGGTAACGCGATTGTGGTGGAGTTTAGGATGTCGACTGCGGATCCGGCGTCGCCTCTGGGCGAGCAGTCGAGCCCCTCAGGTCCGGCGCTGGCCAGCGCGAAAAACGGGGAGGCGTTGATCCATGCGGCGTAGTCGTCGGTGATGTTACTGGCGACTTTGACCACGGCAGCCTGTCTCGGGGCGCCGTAGAGCTTTGCCAACGATGCTTCGTCGGTGATCCATTCGGGTTCGGTCAGCGCGTTGTCGATCATAGCGAGCGGGCCCGTTCTCGCAGGGCGAACTTTTGCACCTTGCCGGTCGACGTTTTGGGTAGCGGCTCGAAGATGATGCGGGCGAGCTTTTTGTAGCCCGCCACGCGGCCGGCGACGAAGGCCTTAAGTTCGTCCTCGTCCGCCTCAGCGTCGGCCGAAAGCTCCACAAAAGCGCAGGGGCGCTCGCCCCACTTCTCGTCCGGGATCGCGACCACCGCGGCGCTGGCCACCGCGGGGTGGGCGTAGAGTGCATCCTCCAGCTCGATGGATGAAATGTTTTCGCCGCCTGAGATGATGATGTCCTTTGCGCGGTCCTTGATCTCGACGTAGCCGTCAGTGTGGCGCACCGCGAGGTCGCCGGTGTGGAACATGCCGCCACGAAAGGCGGTTTCCGTGGCGGCGGGGTCCTTCAGGTAGCCCTTCATGACGATGTTGCCGCTGATCATGATCTCGCCGATGGTCTCGCCGTCGCGCGGGGTCTCCTCCATAGTGTCGGGATCGCGCACCGAAATGCGGTCCTGCAGCGCGTAGGCGACGCCTTGGCGGGCCTTTCTCTTGGCGCGGCTATCGTCGTCCTCGCCGTCCCACACCTGTTTCCATGCCGAGACAACACAGGGGCCGTACGTTTCGGTGAGACCGTAGACGTGGGTGACGTGAATGCCAGCGGCCTCGGCGCGCTGGATGACGGGGGCCGGCGGCGGCGCAGCGGCGGTCATCATTTTCACCGACTTGCCGCCGAGCCGTTCGGCCGCTTCGATGGCCATCTGCATGACAATGGGGGCGCCGCAAAAGTGGCTTACGTCGTGGTCGCGGAAGGCGGCTTCCATGGCGTCCGCGCTGACGGCGCGCAGGCACACGTTGGCGCCGGCGGTCATCGCGATGGTGTAGGGGAAGCACCAGCCCATGCAGTGGAACATGGGCAGCGTCCAGAGATAGCGCGGGTGATGCGGGAGCGCCCAGTCGAGCGCGTTGGAAATCGCCGTCATCGCGACGCCGCGGTGGGAGTAGACAACGCCCTTGGGGCGGCCGGTGGTGCCGGAGGTGTAGGACAATGAAAAGCTCTGCCACTCGTCATCGGGCAAGAGGTGCGGCGCGGGATCGGCTGCGAATAGGTCGGGAAAGAGCGCATCCGCATCGCCGCCCGATGGGCCAAGCGGGTCGTCGATCCTGACCACGCTCGGTCGATAGTGCATGTGGCCGAGCGCGTCGTGCAGGCGCGGCAAAAGCTCGGCGTCGACGAGCACCATTTTGGCTTCGCCGTGTTCGAGGCAGTAGCCGAGCGTTCCGGGGTCGAGACGTGTGTTGAGCGTGAGCAGCACGGCACCGGTGAGCGGGACACCGAAGGCGGCCTGCACGAAAGCGGGTGTGTTGGGCGATAGGATCGCGACGACGTCGCCTTTGCCGATGCCCCGCGCCATGAGGCCAGCCGCGAGCCGGCGCGCCGACACATCGAGTTCGCCCCAGGTCATGGAATGCGGGCCGTGAACAACCGCGCGATACTCCGGATAGACCTGAGCCGTCCGCTGCAAGAACGACAAAGGAGAGATCGGCCAGTGGTTTGCCGCCTGCCGGTGAAGCCCGGTTTCATCCATGAGTTAAGGTCCTAGCGCCGCCTTGGGGCGCGGACCATGAAAGCGCCGCGCTACCCCGTCAACGGGCAGCGCCTATTGCTGCTCCTGCAGCATGGCGGAGAATTGCGCGAACGGGACCGGGAACGAATACAGATACCCTTGCACATAGCGGCAGCCGATATCGCGCAACGTTTCTTGCTGTTCCGGCGTTTCGACGCCCTCAGCGATCAGGTTGAGACCCATGGAGCGGGCGATATCGACGATACCGCGCACGATCGACTTTTTGCGAAAATCGCTCTCGATCCCGGTGATGAACTGCTTGTCGATTTTGATCTCGGCGACGGGGAACGAGGTGATGTGGATGAGCGACGCGTAGCCCGTCCCAAAGTCGTCGAGCGAGAATTCAACACCGGACGACACGAGGAACGATATCTTGTCGTGCAGCGTGCGGTCGTCGACGCCGATGATGACGTCCTCGGTGATCTCGATGATGAAGTCACTCGGCCGCAGGTGCCCTGCCCGCGCCTTCTCCAGGAAAGTGTCCAAAAAGTCGTTGCGCAACACCTCTGTGCGTGAGGCGTTGATCGAGACGCGGAACGGCCGGTCTGTCATTTGCCGGAGCTTGCCAAGGTCAGCGATCACCTGGTCGAGCACCGCACGGCCGACGCGGCCGCCGATCTCGTGGTCATCGAGCGCGTAGGCAAAGTCCTTTGCGTCCAAGATCGTGTCGCTAGTTTGCCAGCGTACCAACGCCTCCACGCCGACGATTTGGTTGGTCTCGATGTCGATTTGGGGCTGGTAGAATGGGACGAACTCGTTTCGTGCGAGGCTTGCGCGGGCTCGGGTGAGCACGGTTTCGCGCTTGCGCTCCGCGTCGTTGGCAATCTTGCGGTTGTAGATGATGACCGGATTGTCGAGCCGGCGCTTGGCTTGGGCGAGCGCGAGTTCTGCGGCGCGCACAAGCTCTTCCATCGTTGTGGCGTGGATTGGGAAAAACGCGACGCCGACGCTTACCACAATGCCATCGCCGCCGTTGGCGGAGGACTGCAGATCGGCAATCTGCGCGGTCATGCGGTCGACCTCGGGACGCAACTGCTCTTCGCTGCTGACGCCGTTGAGAACGAGCGCAAACTCGTTGATGGAGAGCCGCGCCACCGTATCGCTGTCGCGGGTCAAGGCATCGAGCCGCCCGGCGACATCTAGCATGTTGCGATCCGGCATTGCGTAGCCGGAGTGCGGGTTGAGGGATGCGAAGTCCGACACCTCGACCACAGCCAGGGCGAAGGCCGACCGGTCGCGCTGCGAACGCTGGATCGCAACCGACAGCCGGTCCTCAAACAACAAGCGGTTGGGGAGGCTGGTGACGGGATCGTGGTTCGCGGCCCACCACAAACGCCGCTCCACCGACATGCGCGCCGTCACGTCCTCGGTGACGCCGTAGAGGATGCGCCGGCCGTCGGTCATGCCGGAGCGGCCGACAGTGCGCACTATCCTCCAATCTCCGGCGGGGGTTTGAATGGGCGTGGTGACTTCGAACCCGGTGCCTTGGGCCGCAGCTCGTTCCATGGCGATGACGAGCTTTTCTTTGCCTGGCGAAGGATAAAGCCGCAGCGCACTTTCGAGGGTGACTTCCCCGCCTAACTCAAGCCCATGAATATTATAAACTTTATCGGACCAAATCAGCTTGTCCGAGCCAACTGCCAGCTCCCAGCCGCCGACGTCAGCGAGGGCCTCCACGTGACGCAACAGAGTGTTGGTTTGATGGATGCTTTCACGCTCTGCCGCCAGATCATCGATTTGATACAGAAGCGGCATTGCCGACACTGCAGCCCGCCGCAAAGCAGCAAGGTCCAACGCTTGGCCGTCCAGCGCAAACGCAAAGACGGCAGCGTCGTTTTGCGGGAACGCCAAAACGTGCAGGGTACCCGTAGCGGTGCCGGACGAGGAAAAGGCCGGATGCACCACATGGTGACTTTCGCCAACGGTGGTTCCGATCGTGCCGGTGACGGCGTCGATTAGTTCGGCGCGCACTGAGGATGGCAGATCATAAAACCCGTGGGAGGCGCCCAGCAGGCGGCCCGAGCGCATCGCAAGCGTTCCGCAACAGCGCACCCCACCGGCGCTAGCCATCATTTCGCTGGCAGAGGCCGACAACTCGACAAAGGGATCGGTCGGCGCGTTCGCAACACGCGCAGGCTCAAGGCCTTGCCAATCTGAGCGTACTTCCAGCGCCCCAGTCATTCAGCTTCACCGAACCGTTCCGCGATGAGCGTTTCCAACGCCTGTACCGCCGCGCCAGCCTCGTCCCCAGACGCCTCGAGCGAAAAACTACCGCCACAAGGCACCGCAAGCATTAATAACCCCATTATTGAGCTACCGCCAACAATATGGCCATCTTTCTGAACTTTAATATCAGCATTAAAGCGATCAGCGACCGCCACAAACTTAGCCGCTGCGCGCGCGTGCAAACCACGCTTATTAGACAGTGTCAGCCGTTTCACAATTGTCTGCACATCAACCATCGCCCAAAACCTGGCTGGCAACGCTGATGTATTTCTTGCCCGCCTCTTTCGCCGCGTCGACTGCGTCCACCAGCGACAGCGTTGTCCGCGCCTTCGCAAGCTTCACCAGCATCGGCAAATTAACACCGGCGATCACTTCGACGTTCGCCGTACCCATAACTGAAATCGCGAGGTTTGACGGGGTTCCGCCGAACATGTCTGTCAGGATGACCACGCCGCTTCCGGTATCAACACGGTTCACAGCGGCGACTATGTCTTCACGACGGCGCTCGATATCGTCGTCGGGCTGGATCGAGATGGGTTCCATCTGATCCTGCGGCCCTACCACATGCTCCAATGCTGCGCGCAGCTCATGGGCCAGACGACCGTGCGTCACCAACACCAGTCCAATCACGGCCGTCTCCCAACCTGTCACCGCCGTTAGGCAGCCATTGCTTTTAGCCGATGCTCAAACCGGCGCGGTTCGCCGTCTCCTATTAAGGTTAATACGAGCATGCAATTCGCGTTGCATCGCCTGGCCCCCAATCGGATGAGCGGGAGCGAAGTGGTATCATCCACTGCGGCATCAAAGTCACGAGGGGCATCGCCGTTGGCGAGCGAGAGGACCGCCCTCAAGAGCGCCGCCGGACGGGAGCGAACCGTGGCAATGCCGATGCCGCTGAGTTCGGCTTGCCCGACTAGCGTGGGGTGCGCACGCGCAAGTGTGTGCCCATTCGCCTGAGAGAGGACGACCTGGTCGTCACAGACAAGAGCAGAGAAGAGGCCGCGGTCGTTAGCGCGTTCCATCAGGGCGAGCGCCAGGCTGGTCTTGCCACTGCCGGACGGGCCGACGATGAGCAGGCCAATTTCGCCAACCACAAGGGCTGTGCCGTGACGAGTGCTAGGCACCGATCAGCGCACAGTCGGCAGGCGCACCGTCATGCGCGCGCCGCGGATCTCTTTGTTGGGGCCAAGTGAGGTGGTGTAGCGGTTCTCGGCAAACAGCTCCCCGCCGTGCGCGTTGACGATCTGGCGCGAAATCGCGAGGCCGAGGCCCGAATTGTCACCGAACGACTGCTGCTGGGAGCGGTCGGTGTAGAACCGTTCGAAGATCCGCTCCAGGAGCTGGGGTGCGATGCCCGGCCCTTCATCGTCCAGCACCACCTCGATGAACCCGTTGAAGCGGGTCGCGGTCACGCTGACGGTGCCGCCCTCGGGGGTGAAGGAGCGCGCATTGTCGAGAAGGTTGATGAAGACCTGGCCGAGCCGGCCCTTGTTGCCAATGACATCAAGATCGCCGACGCGTTCATGGCCGCGGGTAGCGAGGGTGACGCGCTGATCTCGATCCTGCGCTCGTTCGTTCTGGCTCGAGACGACTGCGGTGAGGAGATCGTCGAGGCCAAACTGCTCATAGCCGCGCCGGTTGAGCTCAGCGTCCAGCTTCGATGCGTCGGAGATATCGCTGATGAGCCGATCGATCCGCCGCACGTCATGCTGAATGACATCAAGAAGCCGCGCGCGGGACTCATCGGTTTTTGCGAGCGGGAACGTCTCCACGGCGCTGCGCAGCGAGGTGAGGGGATTCTTTAGCTCGTGCGCCACCTCACCGGCGAACGACTCAATGGCATCGATTCGCATGTAAAGCGCCTGCGTCATTTCATCGAGCGCGCGGCTCAACTGGCCAATTTCGCCAGGGGCATCCACCGTCGCGATGGCCGTGTCGTAGTGGCCCTCCGCGATGCGTTCAGCGGTTCTGACGAGGCTGACGAGCGGGCGTGCCATGGCAGCGCCCACCAACATGGCACCGAGCACCACCAGGCCGGCGGCGATCCCGAAGGCGCTTATGATGCCAAGCTCCTGGCGGCGGGCGGGCGTGGCGATATCCAAAAGGCCGCTTTGGACTGCGAGCGCGGCGACTGGCTGGCCGTTGCTATCGCGCAGCGGCGTGATCACTTGAGTGACCGGGAAGGAGCCACCCACCAAACGCCGGGTTGCGAACTTCACGCCGCTGAGCGCTTGCTGCACGAGGTCGGGTGCAACCACGTCGGCCGCCGGCTCCACGCGGGGGGCAGCGAGGGTGAGGTTCACCAGCCAATCGACCAGCCCAGCACGCGGCAGGACGCCTTCGTTCTCGCTGTCCTCTTCCGACTGGCCGCGCCGTGTGGCCGGCGTGGAATCGATGAGACGTGCCCCGGTGTCGCTGAACAGCTGAACGCGGCTGTCCGATCCCGCCACGATGCCAGCGATCAACGACTCCAGCCCCATAACATCGGCATTACTCGCGGCAGCGGCCGGTCCACGCGGCACTTCGTTATCAGCGTCGATGGCGGCTGCGATGGTGTCAGCTTGCGTGAGCGTCGCGCTGAGCGTTGCCTCGGCCACAGTGTTGCGGCTGTTGGCCAGCACCAGGGTGAGGACCAACAGCAGCGCGAGGCCGAGCAAGATGATCGCCAGGGTACGCGCGGTGGCGTGGGTCAGCCCTAGGCGGGCAAAGCGCAAGCTCTGTGTTGACCCGCCGGCGCGGCGGCGATCGTGTACCGTCGCGCTCAAGCGCCCCCCACTACTCGTCCCGGAAGCGATAGCCGACGCCGTAGAGTGTCTCGATCATCTCAAAATCATCATCGACGTCTTTGAACTTTTTGCGCAGCCGCTTGATGTGGCTATCGATGGTGCGGTCGTCGACGAACACGTGATCGTCGTAGGCGGCATCCATAAGCGCGTTGCGGCTCTTCACCACACCCGGGCGCTGAGCAAGCGATTGTAGGATCAGGAACTCGGTGACCGTCAAAATGACGGGCAAGCCTTTCCAAGTGACTGTGTGGCGCTCTGAATCCATGGAGAGACTGCCGCGCTCTAAGATTTTGGCCGCGGGCACGTTTTCGTCCGGATTGGCGCGGGCCTGGGCGCGGCGCAGGACAGCTTTTATGCGTTCCACCAGCAAGCGCTGGCTAAACGGCTTACGGATGAAGTCATCGGCGCCCATTTTGAGGCCGAACAACTCGTCGATCTCGTCGTCCTTCGAGGTTAAAAATATGACAGGAAGGTCTGAGCCCTGCCGAAGCCGGCGCAAAAGTTCCAAACCGTCCATTCGCGGCATTTTGATATCGAGAACCGCGAGGTCGGGTGGCGCTGCGGTAAGGCCGTCGAGGCCGGACGCACCGTCGTTGTACGTGCGAACGTCAAACCCCTCTGATTCCAGTGCGATGGACACGCTGGTCAAAATGTTGCGGTCGTCGTCAACCAAGGCGATGGTGGTCATGAGCTGAACCTTTTCACTGAGGTTACAGTGGTCGCATCACGTTTCCTGGACAAGACTATGGACAAAATGTGGCTGAAGCATGCCCAGCCAATGGCAGGGTCGGCCTCAAATGTTAAGGAGGAATGGTCATAGCCCCGTTCGACACTGACGTGGCGGCGGCCATCGCACGCCGACTGATCCACGAACGCCGCGACGCTGCGCTCGGCACGCTCGACAAAGGCGGTGCGCCGAACGTGTCCCACGCCGCGGTGGCGACGTTAACCAGCGGCACGCCTTTGGTCCTCATGTCAGACCTTGCGGTGCACACCCATAACGTGCGGCGCGACGCCCGCGCCTCGCTGTTGTTTGTTGCCGATTCCGGGGAGAGCGCCGACACCAATACCAGAGCACGGCTGACGCTATCGGGCACGATCGCGCCCGCGCCTGACCGGGGCTACGCGCGGCATCGTTTTGTGCGGCGCCATCCTGACGCTGAGGCGTATGTGGACTTTGGCGACATGCACCTGATGATGCTCCAACCGGAGCGCGCTTATCTGGTGGCGGGCTTTGGGCGGATCACCACCGTTGCGATCCAGCATCTGACGGCAGAAGCGGCGGCGGTTGCGGCGCTGGCTGAGATCGACGAGGGCGCCTGCGAGCACATGGACGAGGATCACGCCGACGCATTGGCCGCGATGGCTGGCGCACCCAACGCGGTCGGCGAATGGCGTTCTGGGGGCTGCGACCCGCGGGGGATCGATCTGGTCGACACGCAAGGGCGGACCGTTCGCGCAGAGTACGCCGCGCCGATTGATGGTGCACGGGCGCTGCGCAAAGCGCTCAAGGTGCTTGCAGATCAGGCGCGAGCGCGCGGCTAGCCGATGAGCGCGGACGCCGCGAGAGTGAGAGCGCCCGCGCCGATCGCGATGCCAAGGATTGCAAGGACGCCGTCGCGGACTGTGAGGGCG